>NZ_CAXQBR010000088.1 GCF_964222135.1 Euzebya sp. | reverse complement strand
GTCGGCGCGACGATCGTCGCGCCCGGCGCGAGCGACCTGATCACCCCGCTCAGCGTCGCGGTGCACAACCGGCTGACGGTCAGCCAGGTCGCGTCGGCCTTCACGATCTACCCGTCGATGGGCGGGTCGACGGGCGAGGCCGCCCGCCTGCTGATGGGCTCCCAGGCGGCCGGCGCCTGAGCGGCGACGGCGGGCTCAGGCGATCGTCGCGAGGACGTCGCCGGACTTCACCGGCGCGCCCGCCTCGACGCGGAGCGACACGGTCCCGGCCTTGTGGGCCTTGATCGCGTTCTCCATCTTCATCGCCTCGAGCACGACGACCAGGTCGCCCTCGGCCACCTCGTCGCCGTCGGCGACGGCGGTCTTCACGATCGTGCCCTGCATCGGGGCGACGAGGTCGTCGCCGCCAGTCGCCGCACCGCCGCCGGAGGAGCCGCGCTGCCGCTTGGCCTTCGCGGTCGGCGCGGGTCCGGCCGCGGCCGCCAGGCCGTGGATCACCACGTCGAGGCGCTTGCCGCCGACCTCGACGGTGACGGACTGGGTGGGCCCCTCCTCCTCGTCCCCGCCAGCCGGCGGCGCGGGGGCGGGGATGGCCGACAGGTCCCACTCGGTCTCGACGCTGATGGTCGACGTCGTGGCGTCGATGAAGTCCTGGTGTTCGAAGGCGACGGTGAAGAAGTCCTTCGTGGTCGGCACCCCCTCCACCTCGAGCTCGGCCATCGCGCGGACCATCCGGCGTCGCGCCTGCTCCCGGTCGGCGCCGGTCGTGATGACCTTGGCGATCATCGAGTCGTAGCTGCCGGGGATCTCCCACCCCGCCTCGCCGACGCCGTCGACCCGGACGCCGGGACCGGAGGGGGCGCGCCAGCTCGTGATCAACCCGGGGGAGGGGACGAAGCCCATCGCGACGTTCTCGGCGTTGATCCGCGCCTCGATCGAGTGGCCGCGCAGGACGACGTCGTCCTGGGCCATGCCGAGCTGCTCGCCGGCGGCGATCCGCAGCTGCCAGTGGACCAGGTCCATCCCGGTGACCTCCTCGGTCACCGGGTGCTCGACCTGCAGGCGGGTGTTCATCTCGAGGAAGAAGAAGTCACCGTCCCCGCCGTCGGTCGCCGTCGACGGGTCGTAGAGGTACTCACAGGTGCCGGCGCCGGTGTAGCCGACCTGCTCGGAGACCCGCACGGCCGACTCGCCCATGCGGCGGCGCACCTCGTCGCTGAGACCCGGGGCGGGCGCCTCCTCGATGAGCTTCTGGTGACGCCGCTGCGTGGAGCAGTCGCGATCACCGAGGTACAGCGTCGTGCCGTGGGTGTCGGCGAGGACCTGGATCTCGACGTGGCGGGGCCGGCCCAGGTAGCGCTCGACGTACACCTCGCCGCGTCCGAACGCGGCGACCGCCTCCCGCTGCGCGCTCTCGAGCGCGTCGGCCAGCTCGGCGTCGGCGTTGACGACCTTCATCCCGCGGCCGCCGCCGCCGAACGCCGCCTTGATCACGAGCGGGTAGCCGTGCTCGGCGGCGAACGCCTTGACCTCGTCGGGGTCGTCGGTGGGCTCGAGCATGCCGGGCACGACCGGGCAGTCCGCGGCGACGGCGGCCTCGCGGGCGCTGAGCTTGTCGCCCATCTTCCGGATCGCCGACGGCGGCGGACCGATCCAGGTGACCGAGGCCTCCGTCATCGCCTGCGCGAAGTCGGCGTTCTCGGAGAGGAAGCCGTAGCCCGGGTGCACCGACCCGGCGCCGGACTGGGCGATCACCTCGGTGATCCGGTCGAGGTTCAGGTAGGAGTCGGCCGGCGCCGGCCCGCCCAGCAGGTACGCGGCGTCGGCGTGGCGGAGCCACGGGGCGTCGCGGTCGGCCTCGGAGTACACCGCCACCGACTCGAGCCCGAGCTCGCGGCAGGCCCGGAAGACGCGCAGGGCGATCTCGCCGCGGTTGGCGACGAGCACCGGCCCGAGGTCGGCGACGACCGAGCTGGGTGCGGGGCGGAGGTCAGACACGGGCGGGCCCTTTCGCGGGATGTCGGGGGGTCGGCGGCACGGCTCCGGGCAGCGTAGCGGCGTGCCCGAGGAGCCGACCAACCAGGGGTTCGCGCTCGGTCCGCCGGCTTCGCCGCCGCGTGCGTCGGCTGGCACACTGGGCCGGCAGCCCCGACGCCCCCAGCCAGCGAATCCGCGGGCGCCGGGTCCCACCCCCTCGAAGGAGCTCCCTCCCCATGCGCCGTCCCACCGCCCTCCTGATCCTGGTCCTGGCCCTCGCGCTGGGTGCCTGCAGCAGGCAGGAGCCAGAGGTGAGCGCCAACGACCAGGTGCCCGCGAGCATGCAGATCGCCGAGTCCGAGGGCGGCGAGGCCGCCGAGGGCGGCGAGGGCGGGGGTGGCGAGGCGGCCGAGGCCGACGCCACCTGGGTCGCCGAGCAGCTCGCGTTCACGAGCGCCCCCGACGTCGTGCCGGCCGACGGCGCCACGCTGGGCCTCGAGATCATCGGCGCCCTGCCCCACAACGTGGTGTTCGAGGGCTTCCAGGGCGACGCGATCCTGGTCGAGGGCGCCGGCGAGGGGTTCTTCACCGGCGACGCGGCCATCCCCGCCGGGACCTACACCTACTACTGCTCCATCGCCGGGCACCGCGCCGCCGGCATGGAGGGTGAGATCACCGTCGAGTAGCGCCGCCGCCGGCGCCCCCCACCCTCAGGCGTCGGCGCGGGTGGCCACCGGCGGGAGCGCGCCCGACGGCCGGTGGGTCAGGCGCGCGTCACGGGCGGAGGAGAGCGGTGCCTGCCCGATGTGCTCGAGGCGGGCCGCCCGCCCCCAGGACGGCGGTCGGGTCGGGGCGTCCGGCGCGCGCGCGGCGGCCAGGGCGGCGATCGCCGCGGTGACGGCGGCGACCTCCTCGGGGGTCACGCCGTCCTGGGCGATGGTGATGCGGGTCACGGGTCGCGCCGCTACAGGGGGATGTTGCCGTGCTTGCGCGGCGGGCGGGACTGCCTCTTGGACTTGCACAGCTCGAGGGCCCGGATCAGCTTGGGACGCGTCTCGGCCGGCTCGATCACGTCGTCGACGTAGCCCCGCTCGGCGGCGATCCACGGGGTGGCGAAGCGGTCGTCGTAGTACTCGATGAACTCCGCGCGGGCCGCGTCGACGTCGTCGGCGTCAGCCAGCTCCTTGCGGTACAGGATGTTGACCGCGCCCTGGGCGCCCATGACCGCCACCTCGGCGGTCGGCCACGCGAGGTTGACGTCCGCGCCGACGTGCTTGGACCCCATCACGTCGTAGGCGCCGCCGTAGGCCTTCCGCGTGATGACGGTCAGCTTCGGCACCGTCGCCTCGCAGTAGGCGTACAGCAGCTTCGCGCCGTGGCGGATGATGCCGCCCCACTCCTGCTCGGTGCCGGGGAGGAACCCGGGGACGTCCTCGAAGGTGACGATCGGGATGTTGAACGCGTCGCAGGTGCGGACGAACCGCGCGCCCTTCTCCGACGCGGAGATGTTGAGGGTCCCCGCGAGCGCCATCGGCTGGTTGCCGACGATGCCGACCACGTGACCGTTCAGGCGGGCGAAGCCGACGGTGAGGTTGGTGGCGAAGTGCTCCTGGACCTCGAGGAACTCCCCGTCGTCGACGACGCGGCTGATGATCTCCCGCATGTCGTAGGGGACGTTGTTCGAGTCCGGCATGAAGGTGTTGAGGTCCTCGTCGACCCGGTCCGGGTCGTCGGTCGGCACCTCGTAGGGCGCGTCCTCGAGGTTGTTCTGCGGCAGGTAGCTCAGCAGGTACTGGATGTCGGCGATGCACGCCTCCTCGTCGTCGGCGGCGAAGTGCGCCACCCCCGACTTGGTGTTGTGGCTCATCGCGCCGCCGAGCTCCTCCATCGACACGTCCTCGCCGGTGACGGTCTTGATGACCTCCGGGCCGGTGATGAACATGTGCGACGTCTCCTTCACCATGAAGATGAAGTCGGTCATCGCCGGGGAGTAGACCGCCCCGCCCGCGCAGGGCCCCATGATCGCCGAGATCTGGGGGATGACGCCGCTGGCCTGGACGTTGCGGTGGAAGATCTCGCCGTACCCGCCGAGGGACACGACGCCCTCCTGGATGCGGGCGCCGCCGGAGTCGTTGAGCCCGATCATCGGGACGCCCATCGTCAGGGCGAGGTCCATGACCTTGACGATCTTCTCCGCGAACACCTCCCCGAGGGAACCGCCGAAGACCGTGAAGTCCTGCGCGAAGACGCAGACCTGCCGGCCGTCGACCGTGCCGTAGCCGGTCACGACGCCGTCGCCCGGCATCTTGCGGTCCTCGAGCCCGAAGCCGGTGGCGCGGTGGACGGCCAGCCGGTCGGTCTCGACGAAGGACCCCTCGTCGAGCAGCAGGTCGATGCGCTCGCGCGCGGTCAGCTTGCCCTTGGCGTGCTGGGACTCGACGGCGCGCTCGGACCCGGCGTGCAGCGCCTCGTCCATGCGGCGGCGGAGTTCGGCGAGCTTCTCAGCGGTGGTGGTGGACACGGGTCGGCAGGCTACCCCGGCCGGTCGCGCGGCAGCACACCGGTGGGTCGCTCAGGTCTCGGGCGGCTCGTCGACCGCGGCCCGCATCGCCGCGGCGAGCCGCCGGGCCGCCGCGTCGACCTGGACGGTCAGCCGGCGGGCGAGGATCGGGCGGATCACCTCCATGGCGAGGGGCCGCAGGCGCTGGAGGTGCGCGATCACGGCCCGGGGCTCGTCGCCGTCCGGGGCGGTCAGCTGGGCGGGGTCGACGAGGTTCCGCTCGACGATGCCGACGAACTGGGTGGCGACGTCGTCCATGTCGGCCTGCACCTGCTCGACCAGGTCGAGGATCTCCGCCAGCGGGACGCCGACGGCGACGAGCTCGGTGCCGGCGTCGACCAGCAGCGGCGACGGCACGCGCATCACCTCCCCGTCGTGCGCCTCGAGCAGGCCGAGCTCGACCGCCCGCGTCAGCAGCGTCGGGTCCGCCATCGCGTCGGGGAACCGGCTGAGCAGCTCGGGGACGGACAGGAAGGCCGGCTCCTCGGAGTGGAACGGGCTGTTGAGGAGGGACTGCAGCCCGAGGAGGTGGCTGAAGTCGCCGCCGACGGACCACGCCTCCAACGTCTGGCGGATCGCCTCGAGGGAGAAGCCCCGCCGTTGGAGGTCCTCGATGATCTCGAGGCGCTGGACGTGCTCGTCGGTGTAGTAGCCGGTGCGGCCCTCGAGCTCCGGCGCGGGCAGCAGCCCCTTCTCCCGGTACGCGCGGATGTTCCGGGAGGTCACCCCGGTCCTGGCCGCCAGCTCGTCGATCCGCAGTCGCACGGATCAAGCGTACGGGGTGGCTCACCCGTCGTAGGCCCACCCGTCGTAGGCTCGTCCACGTGAGCGAGACCGGTCCCCCCGAGGCGCTGCGCCGATCGCTCGTGGCCGACGTCCCGCTGGTGGCGGCGATCGGGTGGCACGACGAGATCGGGTCCACCAACGCCGAGCTGCTCAGCCGACCGGGTGCGCCGACCGGCACGGTCCTCGTCGCCGACGTCCAGACCGCCGGCCGTGGGCGGCGGGGGCGGACCTGGCACGCGCCGGCGGGGTCGTCGTTGATGTCGAGCGTGCTGCTGCGCCCGTCCATCCCGGCGCGGACCTGGCCGGTGCTGCCCCTCGCGGTGGGGACGGCGGTGCTGGAGGCCTGCCGCGTCGTGGTCGACGGCATGGACCCCGCACGGCTGGCGCTGAAGTGGCCGAACGACCTGCTGGTCGACGGCGTCAAGGCCGCCGGGATCCTGGTCGAGGCGAGCGGCGACCGGGTGGTCGCGGGCATGGGCATCAACGTCGACTGGCGGGGCGTGGCCCGGCCACCGGAGGTGCAGGCCACGTCGCTGGCCGAGGCCGCCGGCGGGGACGTCGACCGGTGGCGGCTGCTCGAGGTCCTGCTCGTCGCCCTCGACCGCCACCTCGGCCTGGCCGAGGCGGATCCCGGGGGTGTCGTCGGCCGCTACGCGCCGGACTGCGCCACCGTCGGGGTTGAGGTCACCGCCCAGGGGGCAGCACCGATCGAGGGGACCGCCGTGGGCCTGACGCCCGAGGGGCACCTGCGGATCCGCACCCGCGACGGCGGCGACCGCGTGGTCGCCGCAGGAGAGGTCGAGCACGTGAGAGCAGCGCACCATGAGTGACCAGGACCCCTACGAGCCCACCCGCGCCTACCCGGCGCGGGACCCGGCCTACGACCGGACGGAGGTGCGGCGCCCGGCGCCGGCGCAGGACCGGACCCAGCGCCTGCCGGCCGACGGCGGGTACGCGGAGGCGCCACCCCGCCGCGAGGAGCCGATCAGCTACACCGAGGACTACGCGAGCGACGGCTACGCCGGCGCCCCCGGCCGCGATCGCACCGTCGTCGACCGCGGCGGGCCCCCCGTGGAGGACGAGCAGGGGCGGAGCTTCTCGACGACCGCGCTCGTGCTCACGTCGATCGCTGCGCTGCTCGTCGGGGCGATCCTGACCCTCCTCCTGCTCCCCGAGGAGGACCCGCAGGTCGTGCTGAGCGAGCAGGCCGCCCAGCAGGCGCTCACCGAGGCGCAGCAGGTCAACGCCGAGCAGGCCGCCCGGATCTCCGAGCTCGAGGCGCAGGTCGCCGAGCGGGACGCCCAGATCGCCCAGCTGCAGGCGCAGCAGTCGAACGACCAGGCCGCCGCGGACCAGGCGGCGGCGGAGCGCCAGGCGGCGCTCGACGCCCAGCAGGCCGCCCTCGACCAGCGCCAGGCCGACCTCGACGCCCGCGAGCAGGCCGTCGCCCAGCGCGAGGCCGACGTCGCGGCCCGCGAGCAGGCGGTGGCCGAAGGCGAGGCCGCCGGGCCGTCCGGCGGGTTCGAGCTGCCGGACGTCCCCGACCTCGAGGTCCCCGCCGAGCTGCCCCAGATCGACGAGGAGGCCGCCCGCGGCGTCATCGAGCGCTTCGTCGACCGGCTGGGGTCGATCTTCGGGTCCTGACCGCCCCCGGCTCGGCGCACCCCACCCGGCGATGGCTTGGTCGTGCCCCGACCGTCAGCTCAGATGTGAGGGATGGCTGCGCCGGCGGAGCTCGGGCTCAGGTCTGAGGTCAAGCGAACGGTCCGAGTCACCCAGATCTGGGGGCTGGGTGCGCCGGCGGAGCTCCGGCTCAGATCTGAGGTCCTGGTGAGCCGCCGTCCGGGTCCTGGCCTCTAGGACGGGACGGTGACCGGGACCGTCACCGCGAAGGGCGGGTCCGGCGCCTCCCCGCCCGAGGGGTCGGGCGCGCGGAGGGTCACGTCGTACGTGCCCGGCGCGAGGTCGGTGATGGTGGTGGTGAAGTCGCCCCGGCAGCCCGACCCGCAGGTCGCGGTCGTGAACGTCTCGGCGACCAGGCCGCCCCCCTGATCGGTGACCTCGATCTCGATCGTCGCCTCGAACGTGTTGGCCGATCCGGTCAGCGAGATCTGGCCGGGTTCCCCCACCGCCTGGGTGACCACGATCGGGGACACCGCGAACGGATCCGGCTCGAGCGGCTGGCTCCAGTCCGCGTGGCCCCACAGGTCGGTGACCGCCTCACCCTCCACCAGCACCTGCACGACGTCGACTGTGGGGAACTGCGCGCCGGTGTGCGCGATCGCCTGCTGGGCGGCGACCTCCCCCGCCGCACCCGCCCCCGGGTTCTCGGCCATCGCCGCGGACAGGTCGACGGTCAGCACCCGGTCGGCGACGGCGATGTCGAGCAGCTCGGTGCCGTCGGGGATCAGGTTGACCAGCCCGTCGCGGTCGGGGGCGGCGAGCAGCTCGGTGAACGCGGCGCGGGCCACGGCCTCCCCCGCCCCCGTCGCGTCGAAGGCGATCGGCTCGACCCACAGCCGGTTGGACGCGTCGCGCACCAGGAAGTAGCTGAGCTGCGGGGCGGCGTCGGAGGGTGTCGCGCTCGGGGTCGCCGTCGCCGTGGACGTCACCGCGGGGGAGGGGGAGGGCGACGCCGTCAGCGACTCGACGGCCGCGGGGGTCGTCGACGGGGGCTCGACCGTCGTCGGCGTCACGGTCGGCTCCTCGTCGCCCGAGCAGGCCACGGCGGCGAGCGCCACGACCAGCACCGCCACCAGACGGATCCCGCGTCCCCGCTCCGCCACCCGACGTCGTGCCATCGCTGCCCACCTCACTGCTGGGGACCGACCTGTCCTGCTCTCAGACGTTCGAAGATGCCGCCGGGTTGCGGGTAGATCACCGACCCGCCGTCGATCGTCCCGAAGGGACCGGACAGGGTCACCTGCTCGATCGCGTCGGGCTGGATGCGGAGGGCGGTCACGGCGAGCGGCAGGACCTCCCCCGACGGGACGTTGGACAGGGTGTGCTGGCGCAGCGCGCCGACGACGCTGACGAGGTAGGCGAGGTTGCCGTCCGCCGCGGACCGGACGTGCTCGAGGGCCGCCAGCATCAGCCGCGTCTGGTTGCGGCTGCGCCCGATGTCGCCGTCGGCCAAGCTCTTGCGGTCCCGCGTGAACGCGAGCGCCTGGCCCGGCCCGAGCACCTGCGGTCCCGGTTGCAGGTCGGTGCCGCTGAACGGGTCGGCCATGCGCTGGGGCACGTCGACGGGGACGCCACCGAGGATGTGCACCATCCGCTCGACCGACAGGAACGTGCCGAGCACCCAGAAGTCGATCGGCAGCCCCGTCCACGCCTCGAGCTGGGACTCGAGCCCCGCCGGCCCGCCGGCGCGGAGGTGCGCGTTGACCTTGGTCCCGCCGATCGCGGAGTCCCGCGGGATGTCGATCACCGTCATGCGGGCGGTGGCGGTGTCCACCACGAAGAGGTGGATGCCGTCGGCCAGGCCGCCGGCGGGATCACCCGGCCGGTACGGCGGTCCCCGGTCGCTGCCGATCGCCAGGACCACGAGGAGGTCGTCGGCGTTGTACCCGCCGCGCCACAGGCCGGTGCGGGCCAGCCCGTCGAGGGCGGCCGCCATCGTGCCCACCGCGAGCACCGCGAGCGCCACGCCGACGGCGATGGCGGATCTGATCCCGCGCGCCCTCATGGGCCGAGCACCGTCCCGAGGTCGCCGCCGAACGTCGTCGTCGGCTGCACGCCTCCGACGGTCAGCGTGCCCTGGAGGGGGGTGAAGACCACCACGCCGGTGTGCTCGACGGGCCCCTCGACGTCGTCGAGCACCAGGTCGAACGTGGCGGTGTAGCCCAGCTCCACCGCATCGACCGCGGTGCCGACGACCAGCAGCCGAGCGGTCGCCGACGACGTGCCGGTCCGCGTGGTGACCACGTCGTCGCGACCCAGCTCGCCGAGCGCCGCCCGGGTGGGCTCGTCGAGCAGGGCCGGGTCGATCAGCGCCCCGATCCCGGCGGCGGACAGCCGCGTCGCGGGATCGGCGAACTGGGCGTTGAGGAAGCGGTCGAGCCGACCCACCGCCTCCTGCACGACGGCGTGGGCGACGTCGGGGTCGTAGGGCGCCACGGGGCGTCCGTAGATGGCGTCGTTGTCGGTGTTCACCACCGTCACGTCGCCGAGGACCGTCGCGAACGGCTCGGCCGGCAGGGGCGTGGGAGGCGGTGACGGCGTGGGTGGCGCGGTCGCGACCCGAGTCGCCCCTCCTGGGGAGGGGCTGGCCTCCGCTGGCTCGCTGGGCGGCGGCGCCACGGGGTCGGAGGTGCAGGCGCCCAGCAGGGCGATCAGCACGAGAGCGGTCAGGAGTCGGCCCATGAGGTCTGGAGAAGGGTGCCGCGCCCGATCGGCGAGCACAAACACCGTCGGCGGTCGGGTCGGCGAGAGGTGGGCGCGGCCGAGCGGTTAGGCTCGCGGGCCGTGATGGTCGTGCCGTCCCACCCGCTCCCCGACCCGCTGCCGGCGTGCCCCGTCTGCGCCGACGGCGGCACCCGCATCGCCGAGGACGTGAGCGACGAGGTCACCGTGCTGGCCTGCGACGCGTGCGGGCAGACCTGGGCGCACCGCCGTGACTGACCGGCCGACCACCGCCGTCGAGCGACGAGGAGACGCGTGAGCACCCCCTACCCGCAGCTGGGCACCAGCGCGGACCCGTCGACCGAGAGCTTCGCCGCCAACGCCGCGGCCCACGCCGAGCTCGTCGCCGACCTGCGGGCGCAGCTGGCGACCACCGCGCTGGGCGGCGGCGAGCGGTCCCGCGCCCGCCACGTGGAGCGCGGCAAGCTGCTGCCGCGCGATCGCGTCGACGCGCTGCTCGACCCCCTCAGCCCGTTCCTCGAGCTGAGCCCGATGGCCGCGCACGGGATGTACGACGGCGACGCCCCCGCCGCCGGGATCATCACCGGCGTCGGGCGGGTCAGCGGCCGCGAGTGCGTCATCGTCGCCAACGACGCCACGGTCAAGGGCGGCACGTACTACCCGATGACGGTGAAGAAGCACCTCCGCGCCCAGGAGGTCGCCCTCGAGAACCGGCTGCCGTGCATCTACCTCGTGGACTCGGGCGGCGCCTTCCTGCCGCGCCAGGACGAGGTCTTCCCCGACCGCGAGCACTTCGGCCGCATCTTCTACAACCAGGCCAACCTGTCGAAGTGCGGCATCCCGCAGATCGCGGCGGTCATGGGGTCCTGCACCGCCGGCGGCGCCTACGTCCCGGCGATGAGCGACGAGACCGTCATCGTCCGCGAGCAGGGGACCATCTTCCTCGGCGGACCGCCGCTCGTGAAGGCCGCGACCGGCGAGGTGGTGACCGCGGAGGAGCTCGGCGGTGGCGACCTGCACAGCCGCACCAGCGGCGTGACCGACCACCTGGCGGACGACGACGGCCACGCCGTCCAGATCGTCCGGCGGATCGTCGCGTCCCTCGGCCCGCGCGCGGCGACCCCCTGGGCGGTCCGCGATCCGGTCGAGCCCGCCGTCGACCCCGCGCAGCTGTACGGCGTCGTCCCCCCCGACACCCGCACCCCCTACGACGTGCGGGAGGTCATCGCCCGCGTGGTCGACGACTCCGGCTTCGCCGAGTTCAAGGCCCTCTACGGCACGACGCTGGTGACCGGGTTCGCCCACATCATGGGGCACCCCGTCGGGATCGTCGCCAACAACGGCATCCTGTTCCGCGAGTCGGCGCTGAAGGCCGCGCACTTCATCGAGCTGTGCGACCGGCGTCGGACCCCACTGGTCTTCCTGCAGAACATCACCGGCTTCATGGTCGGCCGCGACTACGAGGCCGGGGGCATCGCGAAGGACGGCGCGAAGATGGTGACGGCCGTCGCGACCGCCAGCGTCCCCAAGCTGACGGTGATCGTCGGCGGCTCCTTCGGGGCGGGCAACTACGGCATGTCCGGTCGGGCCTACAGCCCGCGGTTCCTGTGGATGTGGCCCAACGCCCGCATCAGCGTCATGGGCGGCGAGCAGGCGGCGACCGTCCTCGCGACCGTCCGTCGCGACGGGATCGAGGCGCGGGGTGAGTCCTGGAGCGCAGAGGAGGAGGCGGCGTTCACCCAGCCCATCCGCGAGCAGTACGAGCACCAGGGCCACCCCTACTACTCCACCGCCCGCCTGTGGGACGACGGGGTGATCGACCCCGCGGACACGCGGATGGTCCTCGGGCTGGCCCTGGCGGCCTGCGCCAACGCCCCGGTCGACGACCCGTCCTACGGCATCTTCCGGATGTAGCGGGCGCGACGTGTCGCACCCGCGTGGGAGCCTGCTCGGATGAACCGCACCGACCGCCTGTACGCCATCGTCGAGGAGCTCCGCGCCGTCAGCCCGCGTCCGCGGTCCGCGCCCTGGCTGGCGCGGCGGTTCGAGGTGAGCACCCGGACGATCGAACGGGACCTGCTGGCGCTGCAGGAGGGCGGGGTGCCGTTGTACGCCGAGCCGGGCCGCACCGGCGGGTACGTCCTCGACGCGAGCCGCAGCCTCCCGCCGGTCAACTTCACGCCGGCCGAGGCCGTCGCGATCGCGGCCGCCCTGCAGGGCGACCCCGCCACACCCCTGCCCGCGAGCGCTCGCAGCGCGCTGACCAAGGTGCTCGGGGCGCTCGGCCCCCAGGACGCCGCCGCTGCCCGGGAGCTCGGCGCGCGGCTGGTGCGGTTCCACACCCCGGAGCGGGTCGGCGGGGCACCCCGCGTCCTCGAGCAGGCCATCATCGAGCGTCGCGTGGTCCGCCTGCGGTACCGGGACAAGGCCGCGGTCGTCACCGACCGCGTGGTCGAGCCGCTGGCCGTGGTCGCGGTGGAGGAGCACTGGTACCTGACGGGCTGGTGTCGGCTGCGCGACGGGGTGCGCGCGTTCCGCCTCGACCGCATCGAGGGCGCGGTGCTCACCCGCGAGGTGGCGCCCCGGCGCGACGTCCCGGCTCCCGCTCCCCCGGACCTGGTGGCCGAGCCCGCCCTCGCCTGAGGCGGGACGCCGCGGCCCGCACGTCCGGGACTGCGCGTCGATGTCCGGAAACCCCGACAGGGGGGTGTCGTCGGTGCCGGTCAGCGTGGGCGTCGCCAACCCCCGACACACGCGAAGGAGCACCACATGTCCGCACACCCCGTCACCTGGTTCGAGGTCCACAGCGCCGACCCGGACCGCGCGAAGTCGTTCTACCGTGACCTCTTCGGCTGGTCCTACGACGACTCGATGCCCGGCTACTCCATGATCGACCTCGGCGACGACGCCCCCGTCGGCGGCGGGATCACCGGGACCCGCGACGGCCAGCCGCCCATGGCCGTCTTCCTCGTCCAGGTCCCCGACGTCGCGGCGGTCTGCGACCGGGTCGAGGCGGCGGGCGGCAGGGTCGCCGTCCCGGACCAGTCCACCCCGGACGGCCTGCGCTTCGCCTACCTGGTCGACCCCGACGGATCGACGTTCGGGATCTGGACCCCGCCCGGAAGTGGTGGCCAGGTCTAGTCCCGTGGGTGGGAGGTGAGTGGCTAATCCGGGCCGTGGTCCCGCCGATCAGTGGAGCAGACCCGAGCCCCAGCCACGCGGTGCGCAGCCGCGCACCCGAAGGGACGACCCCCGTGCACGCCGTCACCTCCCTCCTCGCCCGCCACTCACTCCGCCGCCAGCTGCTGGCCGTCTGCGGCTTCCTGGTCCTCGTGGGCCTGGGCGGCATGGTCTTCACGTACCAGGCCGACGCCCCCGTCCGCGAGGCCTTCACCACGGTGAGCGGGACCACGGCGCCCGCGGCGGAGCTGCTGATCAGCACCGACCGCGACGCCTACCAGGCCCAGCTGGCACTCACCCAGCTCCTCGGCGTGGTCGGCCAGGACGCCGAGGCCGTCGACCCGATCATCGCGAGCTACGAGGAGAACGCCGGCCAGACCCTGAGCCGGTTCGAGGAGTACCAGGAGGTCGCGTTCGGCAACGACCAGGAGCTCGCGGTCTGGGACGACTACCTCGCCCACCGCGAGGAGTGGATCGCCGCCGGCGCCGGGGTGATCGCCGCGACCGACTTCGAGTCCGCGGTGGCCGCGTACGGCGCGACCGCGCCGCTCTTCGAGACGATGCGCGCGGACCTCGACGTCCTGCAGTCAGAGATCTACGAGCCCGCGGTCGCTGCGCTCAACGAGCGCGCCTGGGACGTCGAGCTGGCCGCCCGCCGCAACATCCTCATCGTCTCGGCGGTCCTGGTCCTGGTCAGCCTCCTCCTCGCCTGGCGCTTCGGCAAGGCCATCAGCGACCGCGTGGCCGCCGACTCCGCGTCGGTGCGCGAGGCGACCGCCAGCCTGTCGATCGTCTCCGACGACCTGGCCGCGACCGCGGTCAGCACCTCGGACCTCGCGAGCGACAGCACCACCCGGGCCGAGGAACTGCGCGGCCACATGCAGAGCCTCGCCGCCGCCGTCGAGGAGATGGGTGTCTCCATCGCCGAGATCGGCCGGTCGACCACCGAGGTGTCCGGCATCTCGACGGAGTCCGTCGGCCTGGTCGGCGAGGCGCTCGACCGCGTACAGGTCCTCGACGAGTCGTCGGCGCAGATCGGCAAGGTCGCCGAGGTCGTCACCGCCATCGCCGAGCAGACCAACCTCCTCGCCCTGAACGCGACCATCGAGGCGGCGCGGGCGGGGGAGGCCGGCAAGGGGTTCGCCGTGGTGGCGAACGAGGTCAAGGACCTCGCCACCGAGACCGCCAACGCCACCGGCGAGATCCGCTCCCTCATCGCCCGGATCCAGGACGACTCCCGCGAGGTGGGTCAGGCGATCACCGGCATCCACGCCACGATCGAGAAGGTCAACGACCTGCAGGCCTCCGTCGCGTCGGCGGTGGAGGAGCAGTCGATCACCACCAACGAGATCAGCCGGACGGTCGGCTACGTGACCGACCAGACCGCGGCGATCACCGACTCGGTCCGCTCCGTCGCGACGTCCGCCGAGACGTCCCGCGAGCTGGCCGGCACGACCCGTCAGGCGTCGGACTCCCTCCGCGGCGTGTCGGTGTCCCTCAACCGGCTCGTCGACGGGAGCGCAGGCGAGGCCGAGCGACCCGCAGCGCCGCGGCCCGTCGCGCCGGCCCCCGTCGCCCCCGTGGCTCCCACGGCGCCGGCGGACCTGAGCCCCGAGCTCAGCGCCTTCGCCGAGGAGGCCCGCCGCTCCTACGCCGACCGGGCACGCGACCTGTCCGCGTCGCTGGACGGCCCGGCACGGTAGCGACCCCCGCCCTCAGCCCCGTCCTCAACCCCGGCCGCCGCCCGGGTCGCCCGGTTCGCGGGACGCCACCCCGAAGATTCGGCGCAGGCTGGTCTCCACCACGTTGACCCCCGCGGTCGTCACGCCGCGTGCGGTCTGGCCGAGCCGCTCGGTCGGCGGGACCAGCACCGCGTCCTGGATGCCGTCGCGGATCGCCTGGCGGAACGTCGGCACGAGCGCCTCGGCGGCGACGGTCAGGTCGGCCGCGGCCTTCGCCGTCGCCTCGTCGGCGAGCTGCCGGGCGCGTGCCTCCAGGTCCGGCACCAGGACCAGGCGCCACAGCAGGTAGAACCCGCCGGCGGTCAGGGCCGACGACGTCACGGCGGTCAGGACGATCTGCACAGCTCCTCCTCCGGCGGCACCGGCGGGGCCGCACGCGGTGCAGCGTATGTCTAGCCTCCGGTGGACATGGAGCCGGACATGGAGACCCGCACCCCTCGCCCCGCCACCGTCCTGGTCGCGAACCGCGGCGAGATCGCCGTCCGGGTCATCCGGACCCTCCGCGCGATGGGCATCCGCTCGGTCGCGGTGTTCAGCGACGTCGACGCCGACGCGGTGCACGTCCGCGCCGCCGACGACGCGGTCCGCATCGGGCCCGCCCAGGCCGCGCGGTCCTACCTCGACGTCGACGCGATCGTCGACGCCTGCCGCGCCACCGGCGCGGACGCGGTCCACCCGGGCTACGGGTTCCTGTCCGAGAGCCCGGCGCTGGCGCGGGCCCTCGAGGACGCCGGGATCACCTTCCTCGGCCCGCCGGCCGCCGCGATCGAGGCGATGGGCGACAAGATCAGCGCGAAGGACCTGGCGGTCGCCGCCGGCGCACCGGTCGTCCCGGGCGTCCACCGGCCGGGCATGTCCGACGCGGACCTGATCGCCGCCGCGGACGACGTCGGGTTCCCGCTCATGGTGAAGGCCTCCGCGGGTGGCGGCGGGAAGGGCATGCGGGTCGTGACCGACCCCGCCGAGCTGCCGGACGCGATCGCCGCGGCCCGCCGGGAGGCACTGGGCGGCTTCGGGGACGACACGCTCATGCTCGAGCGGTTCGTCACCCGGCCCCGCCACATCGAGGTGCAGGTGCTCGCCGACGCCCACGGCAGCTGCGTGTGGATCGGGGAGCGGGAGTGCTCCCTGCAGCGTCGCCACCAGAAGGTCGTGGAGGAGTGCCCGTCGGTGGCGCTGTCCGACGACGTCCGGTCCGCCATGGGCGCCGCCGCGGTCGCCATCGCCGAGCAGGTCCGCTACGTCGGCGCCGGCACCGTCGAGTTCATCACCGACGCCACGGCCAGCGAGTTCTTCTTCCTCGAGATGAACACCCGGCTGCAGGTCGAGCACCCGGTCACCGAAGCGGTCTACGGCCTCGACCTCGTCGAGCTGCAGGTCCGCGTCGCCGCCGGCGAACGGCTCCCGTTCGCCCAGGCCGACCTGGTCCCCCGCGGCCACGCGGTGGAGGCGCGGGTCTACGCCGAGGACCCGAGCAGCGGGTTCCTGCCGACCGGCGGGCGGGTGGTGCGGCTCGACATCCCCCACGACCTCGAGGGGGTCCGGGTCGACGCCGGCATCGCGACGGGCAGCGTCGTCACCGCCGACTACGACCCGATGCTCGCCAAGGTCATCGCCCACGGACCGGACCGGGCGACCGCGCTCGGTCGCCTCACCGCGGCGCTCGAGCGCACCGTCCTGTTCGGCTTCGGGTCCAACGTGGGGTTCCTCCGCCGACTGCTCGCCGCGCCCGCGGTGGTGGCCGGTGACCTGCACACCGGGCTGATCGCCGACATGGTCGACGACGGGGCCCTCGACCCCGGTCCCGTCCCCGACGACGTGCTGGCCGCCGCCGCCCTCGCCACCCTGGCGCGACGTCGGGTTGACCTGCCGGCGCAGCACTCCGCGTTCGACCTGCCCGGCGGCTGGCGGCTCGGCGAGCCCGGGTGGACGACGTGGCGTCTGGTCCCGCCGGGCGGCGAGGGGGTCACCACCCGCGTCCGGATCGGGCCCGACGGGCCCGAGGTCGCCGTGGCCGACGCCGATCCGGTGCCGGCGGCGGTCACCCTGGACGGCGTGGACCTGACCGTCGACCTGCCGACGGGGCGGCGGACCTACACCGTCGACCTGACCGCCGGCGGGCGTGAGGACCACATCTGGATCGGCGCCGACGGCGACGCCTGGCTGCTCCGCGAGGAGGACCTGGCGGCTGCCGCGCACACCCGCGGCAGCCACGCGGCCGACGGCACCCTGGTGGCCCCGATGCCCGGCTCGGTCGCCGCGCTGACCGCCGCGGTGGGCGACGTCGTCACCGCCGGTCAGACCCTCGTGGTGGTCGAGGCCATGAAGATGGAGCACCCGCTCACCGCCCCCTTCGACGGGACCGTCGTGGCGGTCCACGTCGCAGAGGGCGACGCGGTCGTGATGGAGGCGCCGCTGGTCGACGTCGAGCCGACCGCCGACGAGGGGTGAGCGCAGACCGGCACCCCGCCGGTGTGGGGACCTGGCGGCCGGGGTAGCAGTCCGGGGTCCGGCCGACGCGCGGCCGCGCCGAGGAACAGGAGCACGGGGTGCCACGCTTCCACAACGACCGCGACGACGTCGTCACCGAGGGGATCGACGGGCTGCTCCGGACCACGCCGGGCCTGGCTCGCCTGGATGGGTTTCCGGACGTCAAGGTCGTCGTCCGCGCCGACCGGGACCCCGACCGGGTGGCGGTGATCTCCGGCGGCGGCTCCGGTCACGAACCCGCGCACGCCGGCTACGTGGGGCAGGGGATGTTGACCGCCGCGGTCTGCGGCGACGTGTTCGCCTCCCCCAGCGTCGACGCGATCGACGCCGCCATCGAGGCGGTGTGCGGCGAGGCCGGCTGCCTGCTCGTCGTCAAGGACTACACCGGTGACCGCCTGAACTTCGGGCTGGCCGCCGAGCGGGCCCGCGAGCGGGGACACGACGTCGAGGTGGTCATCGTCGGGGACGACATCGCGCGTCCCGATGCCGAGCACCCCCGCGGCCTGGCCGGCACCGTGCTGGTGCACAAGGTCGCCGGGCACCTCGCCGAGGAGGGTGCGTCGCTGGCCGACGTCGCCGACGCGGCCCGCGACGTGGCCGACGACCTGGTCACCCTGGGCCTGGCGCTCAGCACCTCGACGCCGCCCGGGTCGGGGCGGTCGCGGGAGTTCGACGACGACGTCGCGGAGGTGGGCCTCGGCATCCACGGCGAGCCGGGGGTGGAGCGGATCGACACCGCCTCGGCCGCGGCCTACGCCGAGCTGGTCGCCGACCGGCTGCTCGAGGCGCTGGGGGACGAGGACCGGCCGCTCGCCCTGGTGGTGAACGACCTCGGCGCCGTCCCCCCGCTGGAGCTCGACATCCTGACCCACGACCTGCTGACCGGACCGCTCGGTGACCGCGTCGAGCTGGTCGTCGGCCCCGCCAGGATCATGACGTCGCTCAACATGAACGGGTTCAGCGCCACGCTGTTGCCCCTCGACGACGCCCGGCGCACGGCGTTGACGTCAGCGGTCGGCCCGCCGGCGTGGCGACGCCCCGTCCCCGTCGCCGAGCCGACCGTCGAAGCGGTGCCGGCGATCGAGCGCGAGGAGGACGCGGAGGCGTCGGACGACCCGGACGTCCGCCGCGTGCTCGAGGCGGTGTGCGACGCGCTCGAGGAGGCCCGTGACGAGCTCGACGACCTCGACGGCGAGGTCGGCGACGGCGACACCGGCGCGACGTTCGCGGCGGCAGCACGCTCGATCCGCGGGTCCCTCGACGACCTGCCGCTCGCCGACCCGATCGGGCTGTCGCGGGCGCTCAGCCGACGCCTGGCCACCGCGATGGGCGGAAGCGCCGGCGTCCTCGCGTCGCTGTTCTTCTCCGGGCTCGCCCAGGGACTCGACGGCGGGGACGAGGGGGACGGCAGCTGGGCGGACGGCGTGGCACGCGGGATCGAGGTCGTCGAGCGCTACGGCGGCGCGACCCAGGGCGACCGGACGGTGCTCGACGCGTTGATCCCGGCGGCCGAGGCCCTGGACGGCGGCGACGTCGAGGCGGCGGCGAGCGCCGCGGAGGACGGCGCGGCCGCCACCGCCGAGATGGAGGACGCGAAGGCAGGTCGGTCGGCCTACGTCGGCGCGGACGCGCTCGCGGGGGTGCGCGACCCGGGGGCCGAGGCCGTCGCCCGGATCCTCCGGGCGATCGCCGACGCGACCGCCGACCCCGGGGCGTGACCGATCCGGGGAACCCCCGTGGGCGCTCGGCGCGACCGGGCGTAGGGTGGCGCCATGAGCTCTGAGCCACGCGGCGCCGGCCCCGTCGGCGGCCTGCTGTTCCTGGCGGTGGTCCTGGTCGTCGGCTACCTGGTGATCACGACGATCGCGGGGATCCTGAAGTGGCTCATCAGCGCCGCGCTCGTCGTCGTCGTGATCCTCCTCGCCGTCCGGGTCCTGACCCGCCGCTGAGCCCACCCCGGCGGGGTCAGCCGTCGGCGCAGTCCCCCCGGCGGGGCGTGAGCGGGGCCGACTCGACCGCGCAGTGCCACCGCGCCGCCGCGTCACCGGGGGCCGCGTCACCGGGGGCTGCAGGGCCGTCGGCGCCAGCGTCCTCGACCGGTCCGCCGCCGGCCTCGAGGACGTCGTCGCGGATCGTCACCCAGGCGAGCACCGCACCCGCGCCGGCCAGCGCGGCCGCCATCAGCATCGCCCGGGAGAAGCCGGCCGCGAACGTCGCCGCACCCACCTGACCCCCCGCGGTGCCCGAGAGCCCGGCGAGGACCGGCAGGAGCGCGACGGCGAGCAGCTGCGCGACCCGGCTGACGGCGTTGTTGACGCCCGAGGCGATGCCGGACAGCCGCTCGTCGGCAGCCGCGAGGACCGTCGCGGTCACCGGGGCGACGGTCGCCGACAACCCCAGGCCGAAGACCACCACGGCGGGCAGCACCGCGGTCAGGTACCCGTCGTCCGCCCCGATCGTCGCCATCAGCGCCATCCCCGCGCCGATCGCCACCGGCCCGACCGTCAGGGGGACGCGCGGACCGGACCGTTGCGCCCACGCCCCCGCGCGCTCGGACAGCACCAGCATCAGGACCGTGACCGGCAGCGCGGCCGCCCCCGCCGCGGTGGCGGACCAGCCGAGCACGATCTGCAGGTGCTGCACCAGCAGGAAGAACACACCGCCGAGCGCCGCGTACACGATGAGGCACAGCACGTTGGCGTAGGTGAACTGGCGCGAGGCGAAGATCGACGCCGGCAGCATCGGGCTCCGCACCCGCCGCTCGACGACCACGAACGCGGCCGAGGCCACCAGCCCGACCAGCGCGGCAGCCTGCACGAGCGGGTCGCCCACCCCCCGTCCGGGCGCCTCGATGACCGCGAAGGTCAGACCGGCCAGGCCGACCACGCTGGTCAGCGCGCCGAGGACGTCGGGAGAGCCGGTGATCGTCCGGTCGCGGCTCTCCGGCACGTGCCGGACCCCCACGACGACCACGACGACGGCCAGCGGCACGGTGATGAGGAACACCCACCGCCAGCTCAGCCAGTCGATCAGGACCCCGCCGAGCAGCGGGCCGAGGGCCGCGCCGATGCTGCCGAGCGCCGACCACGCCCCGATCGCGCGGGCGCGGTCCTCGGGCGCGAAGGTCGACTGGATGATCGCCAGGCTGCCGGGGGTCAGCAGCGCCGCCCCGATGCCCTGGCAGGTGCGCGCGGCGATCAGCAGCGGGAGGGTCGGGGCGACGGCGCACAGCAGCGACGTGACGGCGAACCAGCCCACCCCGACCAGGAAGACGCGGCGGCGGCCGTACCGGTCGCCGAGGGATCCCCCGAGGAGGATCAGGGCCGACAGGGTCAGCAGGTAGCTGGTGACCACCCACTGGCGCTCGGCCACCCCGGCGCCGAGGTCGTCGGCGAGCGCGGGGAGGGCGACGTTGACGACGGTGCCGGTGATCATCGCGATGCTCGACCCGAGGACCGTGGCGAGGAGCACCCACCGCCCCGTCGGCTCGGCCATGCGCACCTGCGTCACCACCGCAGGGTACCCAGGGCCTACGGGTGGACGCGCCTAGACTCCACGGCCGCGAGCCGAGCGACGACCAGGAGCGACCCCGTGGCGATTTCCTTCGAGCTGACCGAGGAGCAGCGCGCGCTGCGCGAGGTGGTGCGCCACTTCGCGGTCAACGCGGTCGCGCCCCGCGCGGAGGAGATGAACGCGAGGGGGGAGTTCCCCACCGACCTGGTCCGCCAGATGGGGGAGATGGGCCTCTTCGGCCTCCCGTTCGGCGAGGAGCACGGCGGCCAAGGAGGGGACTACCTCTCGCTCTGCCTGGCGATCGAGGAGCTGGGACGCGTCGACCAGTCCCTCGGCATCACCCTCGAGGCCGGCGTCGGGCTGGGCGCGATGCCGATCCACAAGTTCGGGACCGAGCAGCAGAAGGCCGAGCTGCTGCCCGACCTCGCCGCGGGCCGGAAGCTGGCGGGCTTCGGCCTGACCGAGCCGGGCGGCGGGTCGGACGCCGGCGGCCTGCGCACCACCGCGGTCCGCGACGGCGACGAGTGGGTGATCAACGGCTCGAAGCAGTTCATCACCAACGTCGGCACCGACATCAGCGCGTTCGTGACCATCACCGCGGTGACCAGCGACGACCCCCGACGAGTGACCAACTTCATCATCCCGACCGGAACCCCCGGGTACACGATCGGGAACGGCTACGCGAAGGTCGGCTGGCACGCGAGCGACACCCGCGACCTGTACTTCGAGGACGTCCGGGTGCCGGCGGAGAACCAGCTCGGCGCGGAGGGGCGGGGCTTCGCCAACTTCCTGTCGATCCTCGACGAGGGGCGGATCGCGATCTCCGCCCTGGCCGTCGGGCTGATCCAGGGCTGCATCGACGAGTGCGTCCGCTACGCCCACGAGCGCGAGGCGTTCGGCCGACCGATCGGCGGCTACCAGGCCGTCGCGTTCAAGATCGCCGACATGGAGGCGATGGCCGAGGTCGCTCGCAACCAGTACCTGTACGCCTGCTGGCTCATGCAGGAGGGCAAGCCGTTCAAGCGGCAGGCCAGCGTCGCCAAGCTGATGTCGACGGAGTACGCCGTGACCGCCGCCCGCGAGGCCTGCCAGATCTTCGGCGGCTACGGCTTCACGACCGAGTACCCCGTCGGCCGCTTCTACCAGGACGCGAAGATCCTCGAGATCGGCGAAGGCACCTCGGAGGTGCAGCGCATGCTGATCGCCCGCGAGCTCGGGCTCCCCCGCGGGTGACCCTCCCCGTCGCTCGGCGGGTCAGCCCCGCCCCTCGTCGTCGGTCTCGACCGGGCGGTCGTCGCCGGTCCAGTCCCGGAGCCGCGCCAACCCCTCCTCGGGCACCAGCACCATCAGCCGGTCGCCCCCCTCGAGCCGCCTCGTCGAGCGCGGCTTGTTGATCCAGCGCCCCTGGCGCTGGAGGGCGAGGACGTCGGCCCCGACGGCGGTGCGCAGGCGCAGCTCCTTGAGCGTCCGGCCCGCGACCTCCGAGCCGTCCGCGACGATCGCGTCGCCGATCCGCTCCTCGGTGTCGATCAGCGCCGCCCGGACGACCGGGTGGGTCGCGTCGGGGCTCTCGGCCAGCCGGGTCATCTCCTGGGCGGCGTCGGCGATCGCCTCGGCGGACTGCCCGATGGTCAGGAGCGCCCGCAGCTCGTCGAGGTCGTCGTCGTCGGTCAGGTCCCGCGCAGCTCGCAGCACCCAGCGCTGGAGGTCGTGGTACAGCGCGTCGCAGAGGTCCTCGATGCCGCTGACCTCGCTGGCCAGGCCGGTGTCGTCGAACAGCACCGCGGAGTAGGCCAGGCCGACGGCGGTCTCCGCCGCGTTCTTCATCCGGATGAGGATGTCCACGGCCCGATCGAGGTCGGTCAGCCGCGCCGACTCGGGAGGCGGTGCCAGGCCCTGCGGCGACCCGCCAGCCCGCTCGCGGACCAGGTCGACCCCCTCCGCCGGGCCTTGCAGGAACAGCACGTCGCCCGCCCGCAGCGCGGTGTCGGGCTCGGGCCCGTGGACGTACTCGACCTCCCGGCGGATCGCGATCACCCACATCCCCGTCTCGGCGGGCAGCTGCAGATCGCGCAAGGTCGCGCCGGCCATGTCCGAGGAGTCGCGGATCTTCACCCGGGCCGTGACCTCATCGGCGTGGCGCAGGTCGTCGCGGAGCTCCGGCGGGACGCCGAGGTCGCGCAGCGTCACCCGTGCGATGTCCTCCGCGGCGTCGGCGATCTCCTCCATCGCGTTGACCAGGCCGAGCACGCCGGACAGCGCGTCGGCGTCCTCGGGGGAGCGGGTGGCGAGCATGCACAGGATGCGGAGCTCGTGGACCGCCTCGTCCATGCGGTCCTCCAGCCGGAGGACCTCGCGGGCCAGCTTCTCCTCGTCGAGGAAGACCGACGCGAAGGCGAGGTCCAGCATCAGCTCCGTCGCGTCCTTGCCCTCGCTGAGCAGGTCCTTGATGGTGCGGCGCATGGGGGTTCTCTCCACTATCCGAAGACGAGTATGCCGGCGGTCAGGCAGCCGATCCCGACGAAGTCCATCGTCGAGGTGACCAGCGGGATCCCGACGTTGTCCGGGTCGAGGCCGAAGCGGTAGGACGAGGTCGCGGCGTAGTAGCCGACGAAGAAGATCAGCACCATCGCGAGGACGCCGGCGGTGGCCATGATCCCGATCAGTCCGGCGAGGCCCGGGGAGGCGTAGCCGAGCGCGACCGAGGCGAGGTGGGTGAGCACCCCGACCGACAGGTAGCCGAGGGCGGCGAACAGCAGGGTCAGCGACCCCTCCATCCACGCCGGCCGGTCCGGCAGCGCGCGGGGCACCACCAGCCCCAGGTGCAGCTGGCTCGACAGCCGGGCCGACAGGATGCCCCCGATGGCGCCCGAGCTCGCGATGAACGGCGGCACGGCCACGAGGAGCGCGGCGCTCGAGATCAACCGCTCCTTCTGCGCCTCGAGGACGGTGCCGGCCAGGACCCCCATCAGCGCGGTGTAGCCGAGGATCGGCAAGCTCTCGCGGACGATCCGCCGGGTCGTCTCGCGCCGGTTCGCCAGGCCGGCGACGGCGGCCGCCAGTGCCAGCGCCACGCAGGTCCACCCCACCACGGCGCTGACGACCTCCCCCCCGATGGCCCAGGTGCCCACGACGAGGGCGGGCAGGGTGGAGATGTCAGCGGTGGCGGAGATGATCGGCGTCCCGATCGCGTCCATGTCCCAGCGCTGCCGCTGGGCGGAGCGGATCAGGGCGATGACGACGCCGAGCACGGCGAGCGACGACAGGGCCGCGCCGACGACCGACACGACCACGAGGTCGGTGAAGGCGATGACCTCGAGCCCGAGCAGCCAGGCGATCCCCTTCGCGACGGCGGCGAGCAGGACGGCGGTGACCGCGCTGAGGAGGGTCGCCGCCGCCACGTTCTGGCCGAGGAACGACCCCCGGTCGACCCGGCCGTCGAGCTCGCCGGTCAGCATGCCGGTCCCGAGCCGCGCGCCGAGGGCGCCGAAGATCGCCCCGCGCATCCCGATGGCGGCGGGGGCCAGCACCAGCAGGCCGGGCAGCTCCTCGAGGAGGCGGTCCATCGCGCCGAGGACCACCCCGGCGGCGAGGGTGATCGTGATCCCGATCGTCAGCGCCGCGACGCCCTGGCGGACCGTCGAGCGCTCCTGCAGCCAGTGGCCGAGGATCTCCCGGACGAGCGGCAGCCGGGCGTTGCGCTGCAGCACGCGCAGGGCCGCGCGGACCGCCGCCATGAAGGCGGTGGCCACGTCACGGCGCGGGGTGCGCTCCACCGCGGCGGGAGTCTAGGTGGGTGGTCGGTCCCAACCGCCTCGGCACAAGTGCCCCTCAGGTAACTGGTAGTGATGGCCGATACCTCACCGTGACATCACCGTTCCTTCCCCTGAGGTACCGAATGCTCCGCTCCCTCCGGCTGCTGATCGCCGTCGGCCTGCTGCTCACGACCGGCCTGGTCGTCCCCGCGTCCGCGCAGGCCCCGGCGGCCACGACCTTCCACAGCGGCGCCGAGGACGGCTTCGTCGCGGCGATCAACAGCGCGCGCGCGGCGCAGGGGCTGGCGCCGCTGGTCGTGAACGCCGAGCTGCGCGGCGTGGCGCAGGGCTGGAGCGCCCAGCTGCGCGACGCCGGACGGCTGTCGCACAACCCCCACTACGCCGATCAGTACACCGGGCAGCGCAGCCGCATGGGTGAGAACGTCGGCACCGCGACCGCACCCGGGTGGTCCGCCGACACGCTGGTCGCGCGGCTCCACGAGGCGTTCATGGCCTCCTCCGGGCACCGCGCCAACATCCTCGGCGACTACAACCAGGTCGGCGTCGGCGTGGTGATCGACGGCTCCACGATGTGGGTCACCGTCAACTTCCTGCAGGGCCCCGTCCCGACCCCGCCCCCGGTCGTGGAACGGCACGACGAGCCGACCCCGCCGCGGCCCACCCCCGTGCTGCCCGGCCACTTCCGCCGCCCATGAGTGGGGGGCGCCGGCGGGCGCGCCCACCCCTCGAACTAGTCCCCGACGGGGGTCGCTGCCCCCTGGACACCGGACGTGGCGCTGTGTTCGCTGGCCGTACGACTCGGGGGTCGGCGCCTGCCCGATCCCCGGAACGGGGGCCAGGTGGTGCATGACGGACGGGTGGCCGAGCTGACCCGCGCGCAGCGGGTCCTGTCGGTGATCCGCCTGGCCGCGATCCCGTTCGCGGCGCTGCAGGTCCTGACCTACTACCTGCCCTACGTCGATGGCCAGCAGCGCATCGCCTGGGCGGCGGTCGGGCTCCTCGCCGTCGGCACGCCGATCGTCTGGGTGGGGGCCTCGCGGGTGACGACGCGGGCGGCGGCGACGCGGTGGGCCGTGGCGGGCCTGGCGATGGACACCACCGCCCTGCTGACCCTCGTGGTCGCCTACACCTTCGATCCGAACACCGCGGTCTGGGCGATCCTGTTCCTCATCCCGATCGAGGGCGCGTTCCTGTTCAACAGCGTCGGGGCGATGGGCTCCCTGGCCGCCGTCGTCGTCGGCTACACCCTCCGCGAGGTGTACGGGGCGGTCGCCCTGGACGTCCCCTTCCTGTGGCAGTCCGTGAGCTTCCGGATGGGGCTGGCCACGATCCTCGCGGTCGCGGTCGGGGTCCTGTCGAGCGGGCTGGTCCGCGAGCGGGACCGGCTGCGCGAGACCACCCAGGTCCTCGAAGGTCGCACCGCCGACCTCAGCGAGGCCAACGCTGCGCTGCGCTCGGCGCGTCGCGCCCAGGCCGAGTTCGTGGCGGTCACGAACCACGAGCTGCGGACGCCGCTGACCGCGATCCGCGGGTTCGCACGGACCCTGCAGGTCCGCTGGGACGACATGGACGAGGCCAGCCGGCGGGCCGCGGTCGACGCGATCGACGCGCAGTCCAAGCGGTTGGGGGAGCTGGTGGAGGACGTCCTCACCGTGTCGTCCATGCGTGCGGGAGGGGTCGCCGTCGCGCCCCGGCCCCTCCAGCTGCGGTGCTGGCTGACCGAGGCGACGGAGGTGGCCGGCGTCGAGGCGGAGGTCGACTGCCCGGGCGACCTGATGGTGCAGGCCGACGCCACCCGGCTGCTGCAGATACTCGTGCACCTGCTGAGCAACGCGGCGAAGTACGGGGCGGCCCCGATCGTCGTCGCCGGCGAGCCGCGTGGTGACCGGGTCGTGGTCAGCGTGCGCGACCACGGGCCGGGCGTCCCCCCGGACTTCCAGGGCCGGATGTTCGAGGAGTTCACCCAGGCGTCGGAGGGGGAGAGCCGCACCGCCGACGGCTACGGGCTCGGCCTCGCCATCGTCCGCTACCTCGCGCGGGCGCTCGGCGGGGACGTCACCTACCGCACCGCCCCTGGACGTGGAGGAGCTGGCGGGGGTGCGGTGTTCGAGGTCGACCTCCCCGCCGTCGCGTCCGGCGACGTCAGCGGCGCGCGCGCCGCCGCGCCTCCCCCCCCCAGCACCCCCACCTGCGCGCCTCCGC
>NZ_CAXQBR010000087.1 GCF_964222135.1 Euzebya sp. | reverse complement strand
TTCCCTCCACGACGCTCTTCCGATCTGCTGACGATCACCGCGTCCGGCCGCGCGCGCAGGAGCGCGGGGACGATGCGGGGGGAGAGGGCCATCACGCCGCCCCCGTAGTCCGACCCCGAGCCGTCGTCGCCGACCCGCCGCTTGCGGCCCACCACCTGCACGTGCCCGTGCGGCCACAGGTCCGCCGCGGTCGTGCCCCGCCACGCCAGGGCCGTCATCAGCCGCACCTCGTCGGTCCGGGCGGCGAACTCGTCGAGCACCGGCTGCCAGTACTGCCCCAGCTCGACCGTGGGGACGACGAGCGCGATCCTCGGGAGGCGACGCCGCTCGGCGGGGGGCATGGCGGTCATCATGCCACCGCCGCCTCCGACGACGTGCCGCATGCACTAGCGTCGGGGCACATGAGCGAGCACCCCTTCCCGAGCATCGAGTGGATGGAGGCCTACGCCGACGCCGTGGCCGCGCACCCCGACGCCGAGGCGCTGTCCCGCGGGCTCGAGGGCCGGTACCGCTTCACGATCACCTCCGGCGGCGGCTTCGAGGGGCCGGCGTCCTACGACCTGGTCGTCGCGCCTCCCTCGACGTTCGCCGCCGAGGAGGCGACCGGTGACGCGGCGGACCTCGCCGTGACCGCGGACTACCCCCGCTGGCGGGGGCTGCTGACCGGCCGCGCCGACTTCGTCATGTCGTTCCTGATGCGGAAGATCAAGATCGACGGCGACCTGTCCGCCGTCCGCAGCCGCCTGCAGGACGCGAAGCCGCTGCTCGACTGCCTCAAGCAGGTGCCGACCCGCTACCCCCACTGACCGCGCCGATGCCGTGGACGAGCAGGTGGGCGATGGCGGCCGCGACGACCTCCGGCGGGTCCGTCGGCGGGTCGATGGCGTAGGAGAGCATCACGCGCGCGAGCACGTCCGCGGCCGTGGTCGGGTCCGCGCCCCCGCCGAGCCGGTCGGCGAGGACCTCGATGATCGCCGCTCGCCCGACGGCGAGGACCGTGGCGTCACCGCTGGCGAGGGGGGGGAGCAGCAGGTCGGCCTCCTCCGCCAGGAGCCGGCCGAGCAGCGGGTGCTCGCGGGTCCAGGTGAGGAGCGCGGTGAGCGCCGCGGTCAGCGCCTCGGTGAGGCCGTCGTGGGCGGCGGCGGTCGCGGTGACCTCGGCCAGCAACCGCTGCTCCTCGCGCAGGACGGTCGCCGCGACCAGGCCTCGGCGGTTGCCGAACCAGCGGTACACCGTCTGGCGGCTGACCCCCGCCCGCACGGCCACGTCCTCGAGCCCCAGGCGCGCGAGGCCGACGTCGGCCAGCACCTCGAGGGTCGCGTCCAGGATCTGGGTCCCCGTGTCACCCGCGGCGTCCGACATCCCCGCCGAGGCTAGACACCCCGCGCCACCTGGGCGTGACGCGGGGTCGCAGCGGCTTCTCGGGGAGTTGACGGGCCGTGCACCGCGACCTACTGTCCCACCCTGGCCACATCCACTTGGCCACGCGTGCCGCGCGCCCGCGACGGGGCAGATCTGCCGGAGACCACACGACATGACCACCACCGTTCGCCGCGGGGCCTTCCTGGGTCTCACGGTGCTGCTGCTGACCTTCACCACGCTCGCCGGTGTGTCGTTCGCCCAGGACGGCGAGGAGTGCTACCCGGTCCCCCCGGGCGGGTGTGAGACCGAGATCACCTGCGAGGACATCATCGCGGCGATCGAGGAGGGCACCTCCGCCGAGGACAGCCCCGGGCTCGACACCAACGGCGACGGCACCATCGACGCCGGCGACCTCCCGTCGGTCTGCACCTGCGACGAGATCGAGTCGGCCATCGACGACGGCCGGCTGCCCGAGACCGCGCTGCCCGAGGACTGCGTCGAGATCGAGACCCAGCAGGACCAGCCCAGCGAGGAGCCCGAGCCCGAGGTCCTCGCCGACACCGGCATCGCGGCCGGCCCGCTGGCGCTGCTCGCCCTCGTGGGCCTCGGCGGTGGCGCACTGGCCGTCGGCGCCGCCCGCCGCCGCGCCTGATCCCCGACCGGAACCGACCCGCCCCGGCCCTCGGCCGGGGCGTCGTCATGCCGGCGAGCAGGAGGAGTTGACATGACCGTCGTGGACATCGGCCACGGCAAGACCGGCCGGCGGGCCTACGACCTGGACGAGATCGCGATCGTCCCGTCGCGGCGGACCCGCGATCCCGAGGACGTCTCCACGGCGTGGCAGCTCGACGCCTACCGCTTCGAGCTGCCGCTGATGAGCGCCCCCTCCGACAGCGTGACCTCGCCGGCCACGGCGATCGAGGTGGCGCGGCTGGGCGGGCTCGGGGTCCTCGACCTCGAAGGTCTGTGGACCCGCTACGACGACCCCGAGCCGGTGCTCGCCGAGATCGCCGAGCTGGACCCGGCGGGGGCCACCGCGCGGCTGCAGGAGCTCTACGCCCACCCGGTCGACCCCGACCTGATCGGCGCGCGCATCGCCGAGATGCGCGAGGCCGGTGGCATCACCGCGGGGTCCCTGACCCCCCAGTCCGTCGAGCGGCTGCACGCCGTCGCCCTCGAGGCCGGGCTGGACGTCCTGGTGATCGGGGGGACGGTGGTGTCCGCCGAGCACGTCTCGAGCAGGACCGACCCCCTCAACCTCAAGGACTTCATCGCGCGCTACGACATCCCGGTCGTCGTCGGCGGGTGCGCCAGCTACGCCTCGGCGCTGCACCTGATGCGGACCGGCGCGGCCGGCGTGCTGGTGGGGACCGGCACCGAGGGCTCCCGCGGGGTGCTCGGCCTGGGCGTCGGGCAGGCCACCGCGATCGCGGATGCCGCCAGCGCGCGGTCCCGCCACCTGGAGGAGACCCGCCGGGACGTCCAGATCATCGCCGCGGGCGGCATGCGCACCGGCGGGGACGTCGCGAAGGCCATCGCGGTGGGGGCCGACGCGGTCATGTTGGACGAGCCGCTCGCGCGCGCCAGCGACGCGCCCGGCCGCGGTGCGCACTGGACGGTGTCCGCCGGCCACGCGACCCTCCCGCGCGGTCGCCGCGTCGACGTCGCGCCGGTCGGGACCCTCGAGGAGGTGCTGGTCGGCCCCGGCAGGGACGGGGAGGGCACCACGAACCTGTTCGGCGCGCTGGCCCGCACGATGGCGCTGTGCGGCTGCGAGGACGTCACCCAGCTCCAGCGCGCGGACGTCACGGTCGGGCCGCCGAGCTGATCGAGGCCGCCGGCCCGCGGTCAGGCGGGCCCGCGAGGCACCCGCGGGTCGATGGCGGGTGCGCGGGGGGTCGTGGTCGGCCTGCGAGGCGCCCGGGGGTCGATGGCGGGGCGTGTGGGTCGGTGGCTGGGCCCGTTTCGCGCCCGTGGGTCGATGGCGGGTGCGCTGGGTGCCCGTGGGGTGCCGTTTCGCGCCCGTGGGTCGATCGCGGGTGCGCGACGCGCCCTCGCCGGCGCGCGAGGCGCCCACGGGTCGCTGGCGGGCCACCACCGCCGCGACGGGGCGGCGGCGAGTACCCTTCGCCGGTGACCACGACGGCGGGGCCGGCGGCGGCCCTCGACCCGCGGACGAGGGCTGAGGTCGAGCGCTGGCTGACCCGTCGCGGCCTCCCGCACCTCATCGCCGGCTACTCCGCCCGGGAGGACGTGCTGACGCGGGTGGTGCCGTTCCTCGCTCTGGTCTTCACCTTCGAGGTGCTGCTCGCCCTCAACCTGGACTGGCCCCTCTGGGCGAACGTCGCGGCGGTCGTGGGCGGGGGCGTGCTGCTCCTCGGGGCATACGGGTTGCTGAACCGGCTGCAGGGCCGCGCGACCCTCGCGCTCCCGCGCCGGGTGGGCAACGGCGAGATCGCCACGTTCCTGATGCTCCCCGCCCTGCTGCCGGTCGTCTTCGGCGGTGACCTGGCCAGCGCCGCCGTGGCGATCCTCGGCAACGCCGTCACCCTCGCCGTCGTCTACTTCGTGGCCAGCTACGGCATCCTCCACATGCTGCGCTGGGCACTCGCGCAGACCGGGCGCCACCTCGCGGCCGTCGGCCGTCTGGCCGCCCGCGCGCTGCCGATGCTGCTCCTGTTCAGCACCTTCCTGTTCGTCAACGCCGAGCTGTGGCAGGTCGCCGGCGACTTCACGACCGCCACGTTCACCGCGACCATCGTGCTGTTCGTCGGGGCCGGCCTGATCTTCTTCCTGCTCCGCCTGCCGCGGCAGACCGCGGACATCGCGACCTTCGACACCTGGGCGCAGGTCGAGGGGCTGATCGCCCGCTCGCCGGCGGTCGCGCTCGGCGACGCGCCGTCACGGCCGCTCGCGGACGTCCCGCCCCTCAGCCGCCCCGACCGCCTGAACGTCGGCTTGCTGCTGGTCGTCGCGCAGGGCGTGCAGATCCTGCTGGTCAGCGCGCTGATCGGCGCGTTCTTCGTCGCCTTCGGGCTGATCGCGATCCGGGAGGGCACGATCCTGACCTGGACGACCGCGGAGGAGGTGACCGCGCTCGCCCGCCTGACCCTGTGGGACACGCCGGTCGTGCTGACGACCGAGCTGGTGCGCGTCGCCAGCTTCATCGCCGCCTTCACCGGCCTGCAGTTCACCGTCAGCGCGTCGACCGACGAGACCTGGCGCGCGGAGTTCATCGACGACGTCGTGGCGGACGTCCGCGAGGCGTTGGCCGTCCGGGCCCGCTGCCTGGCGGCGGCACCGCCGGACGCGGGCTGACGGGCGGAGGGCGCTCGCCGATCCGGCGGAGCCTGCGAGACTGGCCGCATGGCTGGCCAGGACTCCCTCGACCCGCGTGCCCCTCAGCACTCCATCGACCCGCGTGCTCCTCGGCACGACACCGTCCTCGTCCTCGACTTCGGCGCCCAGTACGCCCAGGTCATCGCGCGGCGGGTGCGCGACGCCCACGTCTACTCGGAGATCGTCCCCCACGACATCTCCGCCGCAGAGGTCGCCGAGCGCCAGCCGAGGGCCATCATCCTGTCCGGCGGGCCGAAGTCGGTCCACGTCGCGGGGGCGCCCCGCCCCGACCCGGGTCTGCTGGAGCTCGGCATCCCGGTCCTCGGGATCTGCTACGGCCACCAGGTCATGGCCACCCAGCTCGGTGGCACGGTCGCGAAGACCGACGCCCCGGAGTTCGGCCGCACCGAGCTGCAGGCGGACCCCTCCTCCACGCTCCTCGCCGACCAGCCGGGTGAGCAGATCGTGTGGATGTCCCACAACGACGCCGTGACCGTCGCCCCCGACGGGTTCGACGTGGTCGCCCGGACCGCCGACGGGCGCCAGATCGCCGCGATGGAGCACACCGGTGCGCGGCTGTTCAGCGTCCAGTACCACCCCGAGGTGTCCCACACCCCGCACGGCCAGGCGGTCATCAAGTCGTTCCTGCACGCCGCGGGCGCCCGACCCTCCTGGACCGCGTTCAACGTGATCGAGGAGTCAGTCGCCGCCGTCCGCGCCCAGGTCGGTGACGCCCGGGTGCTGTGCGGCCTGTCAGGCGGCGTCGACTCCGCGGTGGCCGCGGCGCTGGTCCACCGCGCGGTGTGCGACAACCTCACCTGCGTGTTCGTGGACCACGGGCTGCTCCGCCACGGCGAGGCCGAGCAGGTCCGCGAGGCGTTCGGCGACCACTTCGACACCCACCTGGTCGTGGTGGACGCGAAGGACCGGTTCATGTCCGCCCTGGCCGGCGTCACCGAGCCGGAGGAGAAGCGGAAGATCATCGGGCGGGAGTTCATCCGGGTCTTCGAGGAGGCCGCCCGCACCCACGCCGGCGACGCGAAGTTCCTGGTCCAGGGGACCCTGTACCCGGACCTGATCGAGTCCGGGCACGGCACCGCCGCGACGATCAAGAGCCACCACAACGTCGGGGGCCTGCCCGACGACATGACCTTCGACCTGGTCGAGCCGCTGCGCTGGCTGTTCAAGGACGAGGTTCGGATGGTGGGCGAGGAGCTGGGCCTGCCCGAGGAGATGGTCTGGCGCCAGCCGTTCCCCGGCCCCGGTCTCGGGGTCCGGATCATCGGCGAGATCACCGCCGAGCGGCTGGACCTGCTCCGCGCCGCGGACCGGATCGTGCTGGCCGAGCTGAAGCGCGCGGGGCTGGAGCGGGAGATCTGGCAGTCCTTCGCGGTCCTGCCGGCCATCCGCTCCGTGGGCGTGCAGGGCGACGAGCGCACCTACGGCCACCCGATCATCGTCCGTGCCGTCACGTCCGAGGACGCGATGACCGCGGACTTCGCCCGGATCCCCTACGACGTCCTCGAGCGGATCTCGACGCGGATCATCAACGGGGTCCCCGGGATCAACCGGGTGGCCTACGACATCACGTCGAAGCCGCCGGGGACCATCGAGTGGGAGTGAGGGTGCCCGGCGGCGCTGTGGCCGACCACGTCAGGCGAGCGTCGCCTCGAGCGTGATCGTGGGCACCGACGCGAGCGCGGCGGAGACCGGGCAGCCCTCCTTCGCCTCCTCGGCCTTCGCCTGGAAGGTGTCGGCGTCGATGCCAGGCACCTCACCGGTCGTCTTCAGGTCGATCCTGCTGATGCGCGGGGCGGCGCCGGACATGTCCATCGACACGCGGGCGGTCGTCTCGATCGAGGTGGGTGGGTGGCCGTCCTTGCTCAGCAGGGCCGAGAGGAACATGGAGAAGCAGCCGGCGTGCGCGGCGCCGATCAGCTCCTCGGGGTTCGAACCCTCGCCGTCGGCGAAGCGCGATGCCTTGGTGAACGGGGCCTCGAGACCCGTCCCCGTCGACATCTGCCCCGTGCCGTCGTCCAGGCTGCCCTCCCAGCGGGCGGTGGCGGTGGCGGCCATGTGCACATCCTCCTCCGGGGCCGGGCGGCCCCCTTCGCGGTCGTCGACCGAACCCTATCCCGCGCCGCCGCGTCCGATCGCGGCCGTCGATCGGGTACCGTGCCCTCGATGGCTGAGGAGATCCTCGACGCCCGCGACGCGGCCCTGACGGGTCTGTTCGACGACACGTCGACCCTGCCGCCGACCCGGCAGCCCCTCGATCGCGCGCTCGCCGCCCACGTGGACGTCCGCAGCGGCGACGCCGGCTGGCTGTGCGATCGGCTGGTCATCGCCTCGGCGGATGCGGACGCGCTGGCTGACGCGCTGCCCGGCGGCGTGGCGCTCCGCCTCGCCGTGGTGGTGTCCCGCGCCGGCGGCACCGCGTTCGGGGCGCCCCTGGTGCAGGACCTGATCCGCCTCGCCCCGCTGGCCGCGACCCCCGGCGTGGAGCTGACCGCCATCGAGGTCCCCGTGGTCGGCAAGCGGCCCGATGAGGAGGTCGCCGCGGTCGTGGAGGCGCTCGCCGCCGCCGCGATCCCCCAGGCCACCGCCGTCGAGGTCGACGTGCCGATCGGGGACCGCCCCGCTGGCGAGGTCCTCCGCACGCTCACCGCCATCGGCGCCGCGGCGGACGGCGGCCGGCGGATGATCGCCCGAGCCCGGGTGGGAGCGGCGGGGACGGTCCCCCCACCCGGCGACGTGGAGCTCGCCGGCTTCCTGAAGGCCTGCGCGGACCTGCGCGTGCCCGTCACCGCGGGCCCCGGGCTGGCCGGTCCGGTGCGCGCGGACGACCAGGACTCCGCCCACGGCTACCTGAACCTCGTGGCCGCGGCGGTGATGGCCCACAAGGGCAGCGCCCTCGCGCGGATCAAGGGGGTGCTGGCGGCCCCGGCTGCGCAGGTCCGCATGGGATCGGGCGCCCTGATCGTCGGCGACGAGGTGATCGAGAGCGACGCGACCGCCGAGTGCCGGCGCGACTTCCTCCTCGGCGTCGGCGTGCCCGACGTCGGCGCCGAGATCGCCGCGCTGCACCGCCTGGAGGTCCTGACCGCCGAGGGCGCGAAGGCATGAGGGCGTGGGGCATGAGGGCGTGGGGCGTGAGGGGTGGCGGCTGAGCCGGGCGTGACGGGATCGTCGTGGGTGCCGGGCACCCAAGGGTCCGGCTACGACCTCGACCACCTGCCCTACGGCGTGATCGCCCTCGACGGCGACCCGCGCCCCGTCGTGCGGATCGGGGCCCACGCCCTCGACCTCCGCGCCTGTCACCGTGCCGGGCTGCTCGACGATGCCGGGTGGGCCGAGGCGCCGACCCTCGACGGCCTGGTCGCCGCGGGGCAGGCGACCTGGGTCGCGGTGCGGCGACGGGTCACCGCGCTGCTGTCCGACGACGGTGGCACCCGACCGCCCGACGGGGCGCTGCTCCCCCTCGACGAGGTCCCCGCCCCCTCCCTGCCCGTCACGGTCGGTGACTACGTCGACTTCTACTCCTCGATCCACCACGCCACGAACGTCGGTCGGATCTTCCGGCCGGAGGGGGAGCCGCTGACGCCGAACTGGCGGCACATGCCGATCGGCTACCACGGGCGCTCCGGCACCGTCGTCGTCTCCGGCACGCCGATCCGCCGACCGGTGGGGCAACGGCGACCGTCCGCGCCCGGTGACGTGCCGCCCGTCGGACCGTCCACCACCCTCGACCTCGAGCTCGAGGTCGGGTTCATCACCGGCGGGCCGTCCACCGCGCTGGGGGAGCGGATCACGACGGCCGCAGCCCCCGACCGGATCTTCGGCGTCGCGCTGCTCAACGACTGGTCGGCGCGTGACCTGCAGTCCTGGGAGTACGTGCCGCTGGGCCCGTTCCTCGGCAAGTCCTTCGCGACCTCGCTCGCCGGCTGGATCACGCCGCTGGCGGCGCTCGAGGCCGCCCGCGTCCCCGCGCGCCCGCAGGACCCGCCGGTGGTGGACTACCTGCGGGTGGAGGGGGACTGGGCCCTCGACCTGACGCTCGAGGTCGCCTGGCAGCCCGCGGGGGCACGGGCGCCGGAGGTCGTGTCGCGCACGTCGTTCGCCGACATGTACTGGACGATGCCCCAGCAGCTGGCCCACGCCAGCGTGAACGGCGCGGTCGTCCGACCGGGTGACCTGTTCGGGTCCGGCACCGTGTCCGGACCGGAGCGGGGGACCGAGGGGTGCCTGCTCGAGGCGACGTGGGGCGGGACCGTGCCCCTGACCGTCGCCGGCGTGGAGCGGACCTACCTCGCCGACGGCGACACGATCACCCTCACCGGGCACTGCCGCGGGCTCGGGGGTGGGCGCCTCCAGCTCGGCGAGGTCATCGGGACGGTGCTGGCAGCGGGCTGAGCGGTGCCGGCGGACAGGGCTTGCCCCCCGCATGAGCAGCTACATAGGCTGTCTATGTATGAACGATCTCGATCTACAGCGGAACTGGTTGCGCGGGGTGCTCGAGCCGTGCCTCCTGGCCCTCCTCGCACGGGGGGAGGCGTACGGCTACGAGCTGGCCGGGCGCCTCGAGGAGGCCGGCGTGGGCACCGTGCCGGGCGGGTCGCTGTACCCCGCCCTCCTGCGACTCGAGTCGCGGGGCCTGCTGACGTCGGAGTGGCGGGCCGGCGAGGGCGGTCCCGGCCGGAAGTACTACGTGCTGACCGCGGAGGGCGGCGCGGTCCTGGCCGAGCACGCAGCGCGGTGGTCCGCCTTCGCCGACGCGGTCGGCACCGTGCTGGCGGAGGGGGTGCGGCGATGACGGACGCGTCGTGGCTGGCCGCGCTCGACCACGGGCTGCAGGCCCGGGGCGTCACGGCCGCGCACCGCGCGGCCGTGGTGGTCGAGACCGAGGGGTTCCTCGCCCACGTGGACGAGCCGGCGCTCGCCCACTTCGGCCCACCCGCGAGCTACGCCGCGTCGTCGGTCGATGCGCTCGGCGGCGGTCGTCGTCGAGCCGTCCCGGACGGGGTGCCGGTGATCCGGGCGTCGGGCGTCGGCAAGCGCTTCGGGTCGGTGCCGGTCCTGACCGACGTCGCGGTCGAGGTCCGGACGGGTCGGCTACGTCCCCCAGCACGGCGGGATCGGTGAGTGGCTGACCCCCGAGGAGCACTTCGCGCTGTTCGGGGCGGTCGGTCGCGGGGCGGCCCGTGGCGCGGGACTCGCTGGGCAGCTGTCCGGCGGGACGCGCCAGAAGCTGAGCGTCGTCGTCGCCCTGCTCGGCCAGCCCGACGTCCTGCTGCTGGACGAGCCGTACCAGGGCATGGACACCGACGGGATGCGCCGCTTCTCGGAGCTGCTGTGGGCCCAGGGGGAGCAAGGTCGGGCGGCGATCGTGTCCTCGCACTCCCCGGACGTCCTCGAGCGGGCCACGAGCGTGGTCGAGCTGGCGGCGGTGCACGCGTGAGCCCGCACGCAGACAGGATGGCGCTCGCAGGGGAGATGGCGCTGCGAGGCGTCGTGCGACGCCGCCTGCACCGTCCGCGACCTCGAGCCGCGCCTGCAGCTGGCGGGGTGGCGGGGCAGCACCCTGGTCGCCGGCCGGATCGCCGGGCTGCTGGTGCTCGGCGTCGGCCTCTGCGCGGCGCTCTGGGTGATCGTCGCACTGGACCGGCCCGTGCGCAGCCTCGGCCTGGTGGGCCTCGACTTCGGGGTGACCGCCGCGGTGGCCGTGGCGGTCGGGACCTTCGTCGGCACCGCCTTCCCGCGGGAGATGGAGGGGACCATCATCCTGTTCCTGCTCGCCGGTCTGCAGGCGGTCACCAACCCGTTCGGGCTGGTCGCGAAGGTCCTGCCGTTCTGGTCGTCCCGCGAGCTCGGGACGGTGGCCGTGGACGGGGCGGACGAGGCCTCGCTGCTGGCGGGCCTCCTCCACGCCCTGGGGGTCGTCGAGGTCTGCGCCGTCGGCACCGCCCTCGCGAGCGGACGCCTGCGCGCACGACCGGGCTGACCCTCCCCGGCGCCCGCGCGGGGGACGGACGCGGCAGCTAGGTGTCGCGGTGCAGCGGCTCGGCCGGCGTCCCGTTCGCCAGGCTGGGGATCAGCACCAGCGCGACGGCGAGGTGCAGGCCGACCAGCCCGAGCTTCGCCCCCGCGTCGATGTCGAGCAGGGCGACGGGGATCAGCGACAGCACCGCGACGCCCACCGCGATCGTCGTCCACAGCCGACGGCCGCGCGGTCCGCCGAGGAACGCCTCGAGCGCCCGCACGAGCGCCCACCCCGCCAGGGCGAGCACCAGCGCCACCCCGAACGTCGTCAGCAGGGACAGCTCGGTGAGGGTCGAGGACCCCGGCGTCTCGGGGACCTGGAGGTCCAGGCCGACCGGGCCGGCCAGCACCAGGTGCACGACCACGGCGACCGCAGGCGCCAGCACCACGCCGGCCAGGCGGTACCCGATCGCTGCGGGGGCGGGCGGGACGAGGTCTTCCTGGGTCTGTACGGGGCTGGCGCCGGCCATCGAGGGTCGCTTTCGTCGGCTGCGGGATCGGGGAGCGGCGTCAGAAGGGTAACCGCTGGACGGCGGCGGTCCGAACGGCCCCGCACGTGGATCGGGTGTGTGGATCGAGCGCCGGCGGTGTCGGACCCTCCGCCTACACTCCGGTCGGTCGTGAGCATCACCACACTGCCCCTGGACAGCCTGAACCCCCAGCAGCGCGACGCGGTGCTGCACGACGGCGGGCCCCTGCTCGTCGTGGCCGGCGCGGGCTCGGGGAAGACCCGCGTGCTGACCCACCGGATCGCCCGGTTGATCGCCGAGGGCGTGCACCCCTACGAGATCCTCGCCATCACGTTCACGAACAAGGCGGCGGGGGAGATGAAGGATCGCGTCGGCCGGCTGGTCGGCGACGACCTCGTCGGAATCGAGCGGGACGACCAAGGCCGTCCGCAGCGGCGGCGCTGGGGTGGCATGTGGGTGCAGACGTTCCACTCGGCCTGTGCCCGGATCCTGCGCAGCGAGGCGCCGCTCCTCGGCTACGCCAAGCACTTCAGCATCTACGACACCGCCGACTCGGGCCGCGTGATCGCCGACGTCGTCAAGGGGCTCGGGCTCGACACGAAGAAGGTGCCGGTCCGCGCCGCGCACCACGAGATCAGCCGCGCCAAGAACGAGCTGGTCGACTTCGAGACCTACGCCTCCCGGGCCGGCACGTGGTGGGAGTCCCAGGTGGCCGACGTCTACCGCGGCTACGTCGAGCGGCTCCACGCCGCCAGCGCGATGGACTTCGACGACCTGCTGACCAAGACCGTCGAGATCTTCCAGCTGTTCGACGACGTCCTCGAGCGCTACCGGCGCCAGTTCGCCCACGTGCTGGTCGACGAGTGGCAGGACACCAACCGGGCGCAGTACGAGCTCGTCCGCCTGCTCGCCGACGAGCACCGCAACGTCTGCGTCGTCGGCGACTCCGACCAGTCGATCTACGCGTTCCGCGGGGCGGACATCCGCAACCTGCTCGACTTCGAGCAGGACTTCCCCGACGCCACGCGGATCGTGCTCGACCGCAACTACCGGTCCACCCAGACGATCCTCGACGCGGCCAACGGGGTGATCGCCCACAACACCCAGCGGATGGCGAAGGAGCTGTGGACCGAGGCCGGCGCCGGCGAGCAGGTCGTCCGCTACACCGCCGAGAGCGAGCACGACGAGGCGGCGTTCGTCGTCGAGGAGATCCGGCGGCTCGGCGCCGACCACGGCGTGACCGCCGGCGACTGCGCCATCTTCTACCGGACGAACGCGCAGTCCCGGGTGCTCGAGGAGGTCCTCATCCGCCTCCAGATGCCCTACCAGGTCATCGGGTCGACCCGGTTCTACGAGCGCAAGGAGATCAAGGACGCCCTGGCCTACCTCGTCGCGCTGGTCAACCCCGACGACGACGTGGCGGTCGGGCGGATCCTGAACGTGCCCCGGCGGGGGATCGGGCAGAAGAGCGCCACCGAGCTGGCCGCCCACGCCGGGCGGAACGGGACCAGCCTCATGGAGGCGTGCCGGCAGGTTGGCGCCATCAACGGCCTGGGACCGCGCGCGGTCGCGGCGGTGGAGGGGTTCGTGTCGCTCATCGACCGGCTGCGGACCGGGTGGATCTCCGAGGAGCTGACTCCGCGGGAGGTCCTCGAACGCGTCCTCGACGTCTCCGGCTACCGCGCCGAGCTCGAGGCCGACCGGTCGCCGGAGGCCGAGGGCCGGCTCGAGAACCTGGCCGAGCTCGAGGGCGTGGCGGACGACCTGCAGGCGCTGCAGCCCGACGCGACCCTCCCGGAGTTCCTCGAGCGGGTCAGCCTGACCAACGAGCAGGACGAGCTCGCCTCGACGGGCGAGCCGGTCACGCTGATGACCCTCCACAACGCCAAGGGCCTCGAGTACCCGGTGGTGTTCCTGGTCGGGCTCGAGGAGGGGATCTTCCCGCACGCCCGGACGCTCAGCGAGCCGGACGAGATCGAGGAGGAGCGGCGCCTCTGCTACGTCGGCATGACCCGGGCCGAACGCCGGCTGTACGTGACGTCGGCCTGGTCCCGGACGCTGTACGGCGGGTCCCAGTCCAACCCGCCCAGCCGGTTCCTCGCTGAGATCCCCGCCGAGCTGGTCGACGACCGGTCGTCCGACCGCGGCGGGCCGTCACGTCGGGCCCTGTCCTTCGCCGGCGTCCGCTCCCAGCACCACCGCTCGCGCTGGGCGGCGGAGGAGGAGGACGACGACGGCCCCGAGTTCACCCCCGGCGACCGGGTGGTCCACACCCGGTTCGGCGCGGGACAGATCGTCGAGCTGCACGGCTCCCCCGGGGAGGAGGAGGCCGTCATCGACTTCGACGACCTCGGCACCAAGCGCCTCGTCCTGGCCTACGCCCCGCTCATCCGCGGCTGATCCGCGGCCGGCCCTCCGCGTCAGCGGGTCGCGGGCGCGGTCCGCGGTCTCGTCGCCGACGCCCGCGCGCCTCGCACGTCCTCCGCAGCCGGTGCGTCCCGCGCGTCCCCCAGACCAGGATGTGCACGTCGGCCATCTGAGTAGCTGATCTGCACATCGTGCGGGTCGGACGGGTCCGGTCACCTGCCCGCTGACGCAAGATGTGCACCTCGGCCATCTGGGTGGCTGATCTGCACATCCTGAGCCGGTGGAGTGGTCGGCTGGCGGTCCCTGGCCTGCGGACCTCCGCCCGCGTCCGGGAGTTGTCCACACCCCCCGTTCGCGGGGCAGCCGCGGACGTGTCACCGTCGCCGGATGGGCTCCTCCCCCTCACCGCAGGCGGTCGTGGCCGCCATCGCGTCCCGCCAGGCCGGACACGTCGCGGTCTGGCAGTGCCGGCTCGTCGGGCTGTCCGGCTCGTGGGTGTCGCTGCAGGTCGAGCTGCGGGGCTGGATCCGGGTCCACCGCGGGGTGTACCGGGTGGGGGGCGTGCCGGAGTCGCCGCTCGGTCGGATCTGGGCGGCCGTGCTGGCGGTCTCGGACCTGAGCGGACCCGACCGCGTGGCCGCGACCCTCGCCGAGGGCACCGCGGTGATCCCCGCCGCGGTCCGGGCGGCCGCCGCGAGTGCGCTCGTGACCGGGCTGTCGGCGGCGTGGCTCCGCGGGTGCGACGTCGCGCCCCCGCGGGTGACGCAGCTGCTGGTCGACCCCGGGACCCAGTCCCGCCGGGAGATCCGACTGGTCCGCAGCCTGGTCCCCACCGCCCAGGTCGAGGTGGTCCACAGGCTCCGGCTGGCGCCGCCGGTCCGCATGCTCTGGGACGTCGCGTGGGTCCTGCGGAAGCGGTCGCGGGCCGCGGAACTGGTCGGCGACCTGGCTGTCGACCTCGACCGCAGGCGACGGCTGGCTGTCGACGAGCTGGTGGGCGCGGTCGACGAGCCCGTCCTGTTCGAGCTCCCGCCACGGGTCCCTGGGCAGCTCCGCCGGGCGGCGGAGCTGCTGCGGCCCGGGTTCTCCCACTCGCGGACCGAGGCACTCGTCCGCGAGATGGCCGTGGAGATCGGCGGGGAGCTCGGGCTCGAGGTCGCGATGCGGCCCACGCCGATCCGCTCGGGCGGGCGGATCATCGCCGAGGCCGACATCGCCGTCCCGGAGATCCGGTGGGACATCGAGGTCGACGGCCCGCACCACCGGGCGCCCTCGATGCGCCGTCGCGACGGTCGGCGCGACCTCGCGCTCGGGGTGATCGACTGGGCCACCAGCCGCTACGACACCGATCTGGTCGACGAGGACCGGGCGGGCTTCGCGGGCCTCCTGCGCACCGACTTCCACGCGATGGTCGACCGCGCGGCTGCCTGACCGCCCCGGACCCCTCACGATGTGCACCTCGGCCACGTGGGTGGCGCGGCTGCACATCCGCGCCGGACCGGGCACGCGCGGACCGGTCCGCGGTCAGCCCTCCGCGGTCAGGGGCGGGACGGCGCGGAGGGTCGCGCGGGCGCCGTCGGTCCCGGTGGCCGGGTACACGACCTCCTCGGTGGGGCCGAGGTCCTCGTGCGGCGCGGGTCGGTGCAGCGAGCGGTCCGAGAGGTGGGTGACGATGGCGCGCATGACCTCGCCGGACAGCAGCAGCGACAGGTGCCCGAGGTCGGCGACCTTGATGTTGTGCGCCCGCAGGGCCGGGTGGATCAGCTTCGCGTTGACCGCCGGCAGGATCAGCAGGTCGAGGTCGGAGTACACCGCGATCCAGCGGACGTCGCTCGGGCGGGCGGTCTCCTCGAGCTTGCGCATCAGGGCGCTGCCCGGCTTCATCTGCGGCGCCGACTGGCCCCACCCGAGGTAGGCGACGTACGTGCCGCGGTGCGGTGAACCCAGGGTGACGACGGTGTCGACGTGGGCGTCGCCACCCAGATGCTGCACGTAGTACCGGGCGACCACCCCGCCCATCGAGTGGCCGAGGATCAGCACCTTCTCCGCGCCGGTGACGGCCAGGACGCGATCCACCTCGGCGGCCAGCATCCCCGCGATCTCGGGGATGTCGTAGGTCAGCGGGTTGTAGTCGAACGCGTGGATGTGGCGGAACCCGTGGCGGCGCAGCACCCGGCTGATGCCGAGGAACGCGCTGCGGTTGTGGATCCAGCCGTGGACCAGGAGGACCGGCATCCGCGCGGTCTCGTGGTCCGCGACGACGGTGTCGAGGTCGTCGTAGTCGTGCAGCGGCCGCGAGCGGCGGTTCGCGTCACGGGCCATGCCCATCGGGTAGGCGGCCGCGTGCACCGCGGTCAGGGCCAGCTCGCGGACGGTCCCGATGTAGGTCCCCGGGCGCAGCAGGCTGCGCAGCGCGATCCCCGCCTGGCGGCGCAGGTGCGAGAGGTCGTCGTACTCGGCCTCGGCTCCTGCGCGTCTGCGGGCGGGGGTCATCCAACGGGCTCCTGTCGCACTGAACTGGAGTGTGCCTCCAATCATGCCCTGTCCGCCCGCCAGACAAGCGGGTTCTCCGCAGGTGAGCAAATCCGTCACCCCGGGTGACGGCCGTCGCACGCCTCAGCAGGCCGGCGTCTGAGTCCCCGGGTTCGGCGGGAGCGCGTCGGATCCCCCGGCCGGGTCGATGTACAGGGCCCCCTCGTAGGCGGTCACCGCCGCCGGCTGGAGCGACTCGCCGTCCCCGGCGATCAGCCGGCCCTGCGCGGTCCAGACGCGCCCGTCGGGGGCTTCCACCCGGCGGGACGTCGGGCACCAGCGCGCCCCGTCCGGCGGGTCGGCGAAGGCCCGCAGGACCCCGCCGCCCCGGACGACCAGGACCTCGGTGCCGTCGACGTCGACGAGCCCGTCGCCGGCCGGGTCGATCGCCGCCAGCGGACCTGCGTCGACGAACGGCGGGTCGGGGGCACCGGTCGAGCTCAGCACCAGCGGGACCGTGATCGCCAGGGTCAGGACACCCGCCACGACCGCGGCGATCGGCCAGTGCACCCCCATCTGCTCGCGGAGGACGATCTTGCGGGCGCGCTGGGCGGCCCGCTGGGGGAGGTAGCCCCCGGGACCGAACTCGGCGTCGTCTGCCGGCGGCGGGGCGGAGGGGGAGGGTGGGGGCGTCATGGGGGAGGGATCTGCGGGGCGGGCCGGTCCGCGTGGGGCGGCTCGTCCCCGTCGGCGACGCGCCGCCAGCGGGCACGACGGCCAGGTGGGTCGGCGCGGCCGGGGTCGGCGAGCCAGCGGTCGATCACCGCCAGGGTGCCACCCGGGTCGTCGTCGACCACGAGGTCCGCGATGCCGAGCCGCACCAGGTCGGCGCTGCGCAGCCCCAGCCGATCAGCGACCTCGGCGGCACGGTCCGGATCGCGGTGGAGGATCGCGGCGGCACCCTCGGGCGCGATCACGCTGAACGTCGCCGTGCGCTGCACCGCGAGCAGGTCCACCGCCGCGAGGGCGATCGCCCCGCCGGAGCCGCCCTCGCCGACGACGACGCCGAGCGTCGGCACCGCCAGGCCGAGCAGGCAGCGCAGCGTGCGGGCGATCTCCCCGGCCTGTCCGGCGTCGTCGGCTGCCGCGCCGACCGCCGCCCCGTGGGTGTCGATCAGCGTGACGAGCGGGATGCCCAGCCGCTCGGCCAGGGCCATCCCGCGCTGGGCGGTGCGGTAGCCGGCCGGCTCGACCGGACCGTGGTCCTGGGCCACGACCACGAACCGCCGTCCGCCCAGCCGCGCCAGCGCCACGGTGGTGTGCGGGTCCGACCCCCCGGCGCGGTCCCCGACGAGCGGCACCAGGCCGTCGAGTCCCTCGAGGATCGCGTCCGCACCGGGGCGGGCGGGGGCCCGGGCCGCCTCGACCGCCTCCCACGCCGATCCGTCGAACGGCGGGACGTCGTCCCATCCGGTGTGTCGGGAGGCCCGTCCACCT
>NZ_CAXQBR010000086.1 GCF_964222135.1 Euzebya sp. | reverse complement strand
CCGGGCACCCCGCGTGCCCGGCCGACGTCGTTCACCGGACCTGTGGAAGACTGAGACCTCGATGGCTTCGACCAGCTCCTCATCGGCGGGGCTGCGGCGCTACATCCTGACGCGGGTGGCGCTCGCGCCGCTGTTCCTGCTGCTCCTCCTGACGCTCCTGTTCGTGCTGCTGCGGATCCTCCCCGGCGACCCGGTCACGGTGGCGCTCGGCGGTCGGGCGACGCCCGAGCGGATCGAGCAGGTCCGCGAGGCGTCGGGCCTGAACGAGCCGATCCTGGTCCAGTACGTCGGCTACCTCGGCGACATCGTCCAGGGCGACTTCGGCCAGCCCGTCACCGAGGCCCGCAGCGTCGGCGAGCTGGTCGGCGACCTCGTCCCGGCGACGCTCGAGCTGTCCCTCTTCGCGATGCTCGTCGCCATCCCGGTCGGCATCGTGGTCGGGTCGTTCTCCGCGCGGTACCGCGACACCCCCCTCGACGTCGGCGGGCGCCTGTTCGGGATCGTGGCGTACTCCCTGCCGGTCTTCTGGCTGGGCATCCAGGCCCAGCTGGTGTTCTCGAACGGGTTGGGGTGGCTGCCCACCGGCAACCGGATCTCCGCACGGATCGCGCCGGTGGACGGGCCGACCGGCTTCTACGTCCTGGACGGGCTGCTGGCGGGGAACTCCGAGTTCACCCTCGCCGCGCTCGAGCACCTGATCCTGCCCGGCGTGACCCTCGGCCTGGTCATCTCCGGCGTCTTCGTCAGGATGGTGCGGGTCAACATGCTCCAGACCCTCCGCGCGGACTACGTCGAGTCCGCCCACGCCCGTGGCGTGCGGGACCGGCCGGTCCTCTTCCGCCACGCGTTCAAGAACGCCCTCGTCCCCGTCATCACCATCATGGGCCTGCAGTTCGCCCTGCTGCTCGGCGGCGCGATCCTGACCGAGACGACGTTCTCCTGGCCCGGCATGGGGACGAAGCTCGTCGACTTCATCAACGCCAGGGACTACGTCGGCGTGCAGGGGCTGGTGACCGTCATCGCCATCGTGATCGTCGCGGTCAGCCTGCTCATCGACGTCATCCACGGCCTGATCGACCCGCGGGTGAGGTACTGATGCGCGCCCGCGTCGAGAAGGCCCTCCGCCCGTGGCGCCGCGCGAACCGCGGGGCCCGCTGGCTGGTCGTGACCGGTTTCCTGATCGTCGCGTCCTTCGGCGTCCTCGCCGTCTTCAGCGGCACCATCGCGCCGTACGAGGAGGCGCAGTACTGCAGCGACGCGATCTACAACCCCGAGAACCGCGCCTGCATCGGCGACGTCGAGGAGCAGATCCCGCGCCGCGGGGAGCCGTCCTCCGAGCACCCCTTCGGCACGACCGACTCGCGCTTCGACGTGCTCAGCCGCGTGATCATCGGGTCCCGCATCGCCTTCGCGGTGGTCATCTTCGCGACCGCGTTCGCCATGTTCATCGGGGTGCCCCTCGGGCTGTTCAGCGGGTACGTCGGCGGCAAGGTCGACCGGGTCCTCGTGATGGTGATGGACACGATCTACGCCTTCCCGTCCCTCCTCCTCGCCATCATGGTCGCCTTCGTGCTGCGCACGAGGCTCGAGGAGATCGGCATCGACGCCCCCTTCGCCCCGGCGGCGATCAGCGTCGGGACCGTCTACGTCCCGCAGTACTTCAGGGTCATCCGCAACCACACCCTGAGCGTGAAGGAGGAGCCGTTCGTCGAGGCGGCGCGCTCCCTCGGCGCCAAGCCGCGGACGATCATGAGCCGCTACATCTTCTTCAACGTGGTCAGCTCGATCCCGGTCCTGTTCACCCTGAACGCCGCCGACGCGGTCCTGACGATGGCGTCCCTCGGCTTCCTCGGCTACGGCATCCAGTTCCCCTCCGCCGAGTGGGGCCTCGACGTCTCCCAGGCGCTCGGCGACGCGGTCAGCGGCTTCTGGTGGACGTCGTTCTGGCCGGGACTGGCCATCACCGTCCTCGTGACGGGCCTGACGTTGATGGGGGAGGGGCTCAACGACATCGTGAACCCGCTGCTGCGCGTCAAGGGCTACAAGGGGAAGGTGAAGGTGCGCGCCCGCGAGGCGATGGCGCTCGCGGGGGAGCGCACGCGCGACGCCGCGTACGACGGGCCGCTGACCCGCGACGAGGGGCCGGCCGCCGACGCCGGCAGCACCGCCGGGACGGGCGCAGGGGATCGCTGACGTGGCCCCCACCTCCTCGGGCGGTGAGGCCGCCCTCAGCGTCCGCGACCTCCACGTGGCCTACGCCACGCCGGGCGGCATGCTCGGCGCGGTCGACGGGGTGTCCTTCGACCTCGCGCGCGGCGAGTCCCTCGGCGTGGTCGGCGAGTCCGGCTGCGGCAAGTCGACGATGGGCAAGGCGCTGATGCAGCTGCTCCCGCCCGGCGCGGAGATGTCCGGCTCGGTCGTCCTCGACGGCGAGGAGCTGGTCGGCACGTCCGCGCGGACCCTCCGCCGGGTCCGCGGCGACCGCATGTCGCTGGTCTTCCAGGAGCCCATGACCCGTCTCGACCCGCTGATGAAGGTCTCGGACCACTTCGTCGAGGCGATCCGCGCCCACCGGCCCCGCACGCCCAAGGCCGATGCCCGCCGGATGGCCCGCGAGGCGCTCGCCAACATGGGGATCCCGCCGACGCGCGCCGACAACTACCCCCACGAGTTCTCCGGCGGCATGCGCCAGCGGATCATGATCGCCCTCGGCATCGTGATGCAGCCGGCGGTCGTGATCGCCGACGAGCCGACGACCGCGCTCGACGTGATCGTGGAGGCCCAGATCCTCGACCTGCTCGACCGCCTGCGCAGCGACGAGGAGGTCGGCCTGATCCTCATCACCCACAACCTCGGCATCGTCGCGGAGACCTGCGACCGCGTGGCGGTGATGTACGCGGGCCGGATCGTGGAGATCGGGCCGGTCGAGGAGGTGTTCGCCGCCCCGGCGCACCCCTACACCCAGGGGCTGCTCCGCAGCGTCATCTCGGTCGACACCACCGAGCTGGCCTCGATCGACGGGTCCCCGCCCAACCTGATCGACCCGCCGGACGGCTGCCGGTTCGCGCCGCGGTGCGACCAGCGCTTCGAGGACTGCCCGGTCGTGGACCCGGTCCTCGGCCAGGTCACCCCGGCGACGCGGGCGGCCTGCCTGCTGCACCCGACCGCGTACCCCGCCCGGACCGAGGTCGCGTCATGAGCGAGAGGACCGCCCTGGCCGACCAGGACCTGGCCGGACGTGACACGACCGAGGAGGACGGCATCCTGCTGCGCGTCCGCGGGCTCCAGACCCACTTCGGCCAGGGCGGCGGCCTGTTCCGCCGGGGTGCGCCCCAGGTCGTGAAGGCCGTCGACGACGTCACGTTCGACCTCCGCAAGGGCGACATCTTCGGCCTGGTCGGCGAGTCGGGGTCGGGCAAGACGACGCTCGGCCGCACCATCCTGGGCCTGGCCCCGGCCACCGCCGGCCATGTGTGGTGGCGCGGCATCGACCTCGCCGCCATCCCCGAGCGGGAGTTCCGACCGCTGCGCCGCCGGATGGGCATGGTGTTCCAGGACCCGAACGCGTCGCTGAACCCGGCGATGACGATCGTCCAGGGCGTCGGCCACCCCCTGCGGATCCACGGCATCGCCACCGACCGCGCCGAGGTCCGCCGCCGTGTGGCCGAGATGCTGGAGCGCTGCGGTCTGACCCCCGCCGAGCGCTACCTCGACACCTACCCCGAGGACGTGAGCGGCGGCCAGAAGCAGCGGGTGGTGATCGCCCGCACGCTGATCACCGAGCCGGAGCTGGTCGTCGCGGACGAGCCGGTCGCCGCGCTCGACATGAGCGTCCGGGCGAAGGTGCTCGAGCTGATGCTCGACCTGAAGGAGCAGCTCGGCCTGACCTACCTGTACATCACCCACGACCTGACCAGCGGCCGGTTCGTGTGCGACCAGATCGGGATCATGTACCTGGGTGAGCTGGTCGAGTGGGGCGACGCGGCGGCGATCTACGATGATCCCCAGCACCCCTACACCGACGCGCTGCTCGGCGCCGTGCCCCTGCCCGACCCCTCCCGGAAGGGCCGTGACAAGCAGCTGCCGGTCGGTGAGATCCCCGATGCGCTCGATCCGCCGGCCGGGTGCCAGTTCCACCCCCGGTGCCCCCGCGGGTTCGAGCCGTGCGGCTGGGAGGGCGCGGACCTTGTCGACTTCCTCGAGCGGCGTTGGACCGAGACCGACGTGGCGACCTTCGAGCGGGAGATCGCCGCGACGGGCCCGTTGACCGCCGTCGAGGTCGACCGGCACACCGCCCGGTTCACCGCCGGAGAGGACCGCGACCTGCTCGCGCTCCTCGAGTCGCTCCGCACCACCGGGGAGCACCGGATCTTCACCGCCGTGACCGACATCACGACCGACGGCGGCGACGTCGTCGTGCGCTTCGGCGACGGCCCGGCCCCCGCCCTCCAGCCCGTCGAGGGGCGCATGGTCGCCTGCCACCTGCACGGGATCGTCCCCCGCGAGTCGACCTGACCGGGCGTGCGCCGGACCTGACACGCATGTCAGGTCCCTTGGCCGCCGGCTCGGGGACTGGCAGGATCGGCTGCGTGGCACCTGCCAAGACGTCTCGTGCAGCCCGGACGCGTGAACGCCTCCGGGCTGCGGCGCGTGAGGCGTTCGACGAGCTCGGCTGGCAGGGCACCCGGGTGCAGGACATCGCCGAGCGGGCCGGCGTCAGCCACGGCACCTTCTACACCTACTACGAGAACCGCAACGCCGTCCTCGTCGACCTGGTGACCGACACGATGGCGGCGTTCATCGAGCTGGTCAGCCAGCCGTGGGAGGGCGAGGACGTCAAGACCGCCCTCCAGAAGGTCATCGGCGGGTTCCTCGACACCTACGAAGGTGACGCCCCCGTCATGCACACCTGGATGCAGGCGTCGCGGGAGGACCCGGAGTTCGGCGCGCTGTACCTCGACCTGCGCCAGCGCTTCGTCGACCGGATCACCGAGCAGGTCGAGGGGGTGCTGCTGGTGTCGGGCCGACGCGGGCAGGTGCCACCGCCCGCGTCGATCGCCGCCGCCCTGGCCGCCATGGTCGAGCACTTCGCGTACTGCCACTTCGTGCTCGGCGACGCCTACGACCGGGAGTCCGCACTCGACAGCCTCGTGCTGGTCTGGGGCAGCACGATCAACAGCCTCGCCGGCTTCGACGTGATGGACCTGACCGCGCTCGGTGATGCCCACCGCACCTGACGGCCGCTGCGCGGGGAACCCGGGCGGGGCGTCGGCTGTTGATGGCTCCCCCCTCCCGACCGGGGTACGTTGGGCGCGGCCCGCGACGCTGTCCGAGCCCGCCGCCCGGTGGGCTCGCGCACCAGCCGAGGGGGTCGGAGGTCCCTTGAGCGCGCTCCTCACCCCGCCACCCACCTCCCCGGACATCCCGGGGCGGATCGGGCCGCCCGCGGCCACGTGCCGGCGGGGAGCGGAGCCCCAGAAGTCGCTGGTCCTCAACGCCTCGATGGAGCCTCTCTGCGTGGTCCCGGCCCGCCGGGCGCTGGTCCTGACCCTCACCGGCAAGGCCGAGATCCTCCACGTCGGGGGCACCCTGTACCGCAGCGAGCACCTGGAGATGTCCAGCCCGTCGGTGGTCAGGCTCCGGCGCTACGTCCGCGTCCCGTACCGACGTCGCGCCACGCTGACCCGCCGCGGGGTGTTCATACGCGACGGCCACACGTGCCAGTACTGCGGCCGTCCCGCAGAGAACATCGACCACGTCCACCCCCGGAGCCGCAGCGGCGCGCACGAGTGGGAGAACGTGGTCGCCGCGTGCATGCGGTGCAACTCGAAGAAGGGCGATCGCACGCCCGGCGAGGCGGGGATGTCCCTCACCCGCCGGCCGTTCGCGCCGAAGGCCGCCTTCTGGATGGTCGTCGCGGTCGGGACCGTCCGCCCGGAGTGGGAGACCTACCTGGGTGACGTCCTCACCGCCGCGTGACGGGCGTGGCTAGGCTGCGGGCGCATGCAGCTGCGTGAGGTGCCCCGTGCCCGCTGACGGCCGCCTGTCACCGGAGGTGCGCCGCGCGACGCTGCGCCGCCTCGCCACCGAGCAGCTCGACGTCCTCGTCATCGGGGGAGGGGTGACGGGCGCCGGGACCGCGCTCGACGCGGCCTCCCGCGGCCTGTCGGTCGGGCTGGTGGAGGCGCGGGACTACGCCGCGGGCACGTCCAGCCGGTCGAGCAAGCTGATCCACGGCGGCCTGCGGTACCTCGAGCAGCTCAACTTCGCCCTGGTGCACGAGGCGCTGGGGGAGCGGACGCTGATGCTCGACCGGCTGTGCCCGCACCTCGTCCGGCCCATCCCGTTCCTCTACCCCCTCGCCCACCCGGTCTGGGAGCGCGCGTACGTCGGCGCGGGCATCGCGCTGTACGACCTGATGGCCGGCCGCACGGGCATGCCGCGCCACCGCCACCTCAGCCGCCGCAAGACCCTCGAGATCGCCCCGTCCCTGCGAGCAGAGGCCCTCGTCGGGGCCATCCGGTACCACGACGCGCAGGTCGACGACGCCCGCCACACCCTCGCGGTGGCCCGCACCGCGGCGCGCCACGGCGCGCTGATCGCCAACTCCGCCCGGGTGGTGGACCTCGCGACCGAGGGCGAGCGGGTGGTCGGTGCCGTCGTCCGCGACCTCGAGGGCGGAGACGAGTTCACCGTCCGCGCCCGGCAGGTGATCAACGCGACTGGGGTGTGGACCGACGACGTGCAGTCCCTCGTGGGGCGGGGGCGCATCAAGGTCCGGGCGTCCAAGGGCATCCACCTGGTGGTTCCGCGCGACCGCATCCACTCCGATGCGGGCTTCATCACCCGCACCGCCTCGAGCGTGCTGTTCGTCATCCCGTGGATGGCGCCGCCCCACACCCGCCACTGGATCATCGGGACGACCGACACCGACTGGGAGCTCGACAAGGCCCATCCCGCGGCGTCGGCCGCGGACATCGACTACCTGCTCGGCGAGGCCAACAAGTGGCTGAACGTGCCGCTGACCCGCGCGGACGTCGAGGGCGTGTACGCCGGCCTGCGCCCGCTGCTGTCGGGGGAGTCCGAGGCCACGTCGAAGCTGTCCCGCGAGCACGCGGTCGTCCAGGGCGTGTCGGGCATGCTGACCGTCGCCGGCGGCAAGTACACGACGTACCGCGTGATGGCGGCCGACGCCGTCGACGCCGCCGCCCGCGGGCTGGACCGCGCGGTCCCGCCGTCGCCCACCGACCACCTGCCGCTGATCGGCGCGGACGGCTACCACGCGATGTGGAACCGCCGTGAGGCGCTGGCGACCGCGTCAGGCCTGCACGTGGCCCGCATCGAGCACCTGCTGCGCCGCTACGGCTCGGAGATCACGCGGCTGCTCGACGAGGTCGCGGACCGCCCGGAGCTGGCCGAGCCGATCCCCGGCGCCCCGGACCACCTGCTGGTGGAGGCGTGGTACGCAGCGGCGTGGGAGGGGATGCTCCACCTCGACGACCTGCTCACCCGCCGCACGCGGATCTCGATCGAGACCTTCGACCGCGGCATCCGCGCGGCCGAGTCGGTCATCGACGTGGTCGCCCCGGTGCTCGGGTGGGACGACGACGACGTCGAGCGGGAGCTGTGGCACTACCGCGCCCGCGTCGAGGCCGAGCGGGACTCCCAGGCACAGGCAGACGACCGCACGGCGGACGCCGCACGGCTCGGCGCGCCGGACGTGCGCACCGGTGCCGCCAGCACGCCGACGAGCGGTTAACCTCCCCCCGATGGACCGCGCTGCTGTGCCCACCCCCGCCCCCTCCGACGGCGGGGTCCGCTGATGGCCGGCGGGCTGTTCGGCCTGCTGGACGACGTCGCCGCCCTCGCGCGGCTGGCGGCGGCCTCGATCGACGACGTGGGCGCCGCCGCCGGCCGGGCGGCGACGAAGGCCGCCGGCGTGGTCATCGACGACGCCGCCGTCACCCCGCAGTACGTCCACGGCCTGGCAGCCGAGCGCGAGCTGCCGATCATCAAGCGGATCGCGGTCGGGTCGTTCCGCAACAAGCTGCTGATCATCCTCCCGGCCGCGCTGCTGCTCAGCGAGTTCCTGCCCGGGTTGCTGACCCCGATCCTGATGGTCGGCGGCGCCTACCTGTGCTACGAGGCCGTCCACAAGATCTGGGGCGCGATCAGCGGGCACGGGCACGGCGGGGAGGAGGGAGACGAGCCCCCGTCGGAGGACACCGTCGTCGCCGGGGCGATCCGCACCGACCTGATCCTGTCGGCTGAGATCATGGTCATCGCCCTCAACGAGGTGGCCGAGGAGGGGTTCCTCAGCCGCCTCGCGATCCTCGTCATCGTCGCGATCGCCATCACCGTCGTGGTCTACGGCGCGGTCGCCCTGATCGTGAAGATGGACGACGTCGGCGTGCGGCTGGCCTCCTCCGGGGAGGGGGCGTCGGCGAGGCTGGGGCGCTCGCTCGTGACGGCGATGCCGCGCGTCCTGACCGCCCTGTCCATCATCGGCACCGCCGCCATGCTGTGGGTCGGCGGGCACATCGAGCTGATCGGCCTCGACGAGCTCGGGTTCCACGCCCCGTACGACCTGGTGCACGGCTGGGAGGAGGCGATCCGCGAGGCCGTCGACGGCGCCGGCGGGATCCTCGCCTGGATCGTCAACACCATCGCCTCGGCCATCCTCGGCCTGATCGTCGGCATCCCGCTGGTCGCCGCCCAGCAGGCCTGGACGTCCCGCCGGGGCGACGGGGTCGCCGCGCACTGACGGTCCACGCCCGTCCGGGGCCGGCGGCGCCGTAGGCGCTACAGCCTGGTGTTCTTGCCGATCACGACGATGCCGTCGTCGGTGACGGTGAAGCGCTCGCGGTCGGCCTCGAGGTCGACGCCGATGCGGGCCCCCGCGGGGACGTTGACGTTCTTGTCGATGATCGCGTTGCGGATGATCGCGTGGCGGCCGACGTTGACGCCGTGCATCAGCACCGAGTCGGTGACCTCGGAGAAGCTGTGCACGTGGACGCCGGGAGACAGGATGCTGCCGGACACGCTGCCGCCGGACACGACCACGCCGGGGCACACCATCGAGTTGACCGCCCGCCCGGTCCGGTCCTCCTCGGCGTGGACGAACTTGGCGGGCGCCCGCGGGGGCATCCAGGTGAGGATCGGCCAGCGCTCGTTGTAGAGGTTCAGCGTCGGGTTGATGCTGACCAGGTCGAGGGAGGCGTCCATGTAGGCGCGGATGGTCCCGACGTCGCGCCAGTAGCCCTTGTCCGCATCGGTCTGACCGGGCCAGGAGTTGGCGGAGAAGTCGTAGACCGCCGCCTCGCCCTTGTCGACGAGGTAGGGGATGATGTCGCCGCCGAGGTCGTTGTCGGACCCCTCGTCCTTCGCGTCCCGGCGGACGGCCTCGACCAGCGCGTCGGTCGAGAAGATGTAGTTCCCCATCGAGGCGTACGCCATCTCCGGGTCGTCGTTCGTGGGCGGCGGGTCGTCGGGCTTCTCGAGCCACCCGGCGATCCTCCGGCCGTCCTCCGCCGGTTCGATCACGCCGAACGCCGTCGCCTCGTCGAGGGGGACCCGGATGCCGGCGACCGTGACGCCGGCGCCGGACTCGATGTGCTGGCGCAGCATCTGCCGCGGGTTCATCCGGTAGATGTGGTCGGCGCCGAACACGATGACGTGGTCGGGCTTCTCGTCGCCGATGATGTTGAGGTTCTGGTAGATCGCGTCAGCTGATCCGGCGTACCAGTGCTTCCCACGACGCATCTGGGCCGGGACCGGGGTGACGTAGTGGCCGAGGAGGGGCGAGAGCCGCCACGTCTGGTTCAGGTGGATGTCCAGGCTGTGGCTCTTGTACTGGGTCAGCACGACGATGCGGGTGAAGTCCGCGTTGACCAGGTTCGACAGGACGAAGTCGATGATGCGGTACATCCCCGCGAAGGGGACCGCCGGCTTCGCCCGGTCCCGCGTCAGGGGGGCGAGGCGCTTCCCCTCGCCGCCGGCGAGGACCATGGCCAGGACCTTCGAGTTCCGCATGGCCGGGACCCTACCCCAGGGACCTGGGCCTCCAACGCCGGACGCCGCCCCCGGTGTGGGGACGGCGTCGCGGTGGTCAGGTGGTCGGTCGGCGGGTCAGCCGGCCTCGTAGCAGGGGACGTCGCCGAACTCGAACGCGGCGGCGGTCTCACCCTCGTAGAAGCCGGTGCTCTCGAGGCCGCTGCCGACCTCGGTGCTGGGCGTCCCGATGGAGGAGATCCGGACCGCGGACCCGTTCGGGTCACCGGACAGGTTGCCGGCGCCCTCGGGCAGCATGCCCTCGTAGTCGACCTCGGTGATCTGGCTGATGGCCTCGCGGAGGCCGGCGCGGGTCAGGTCGCCGTTCTCGGCGGCCTGCTCGAGCACGGCCAGCAGCGGGTAGGACCACGCCCACCCCGAGGTGTAGCCGTCGTTGCCCTCGACGTCGCCGAGCGCGTCGCGCATCGCCTGGTGGCCCGGCGTGTCGGACTCGAACGGCTGCCACGGACCGGCGACGATCACCTGCGCCTCGACCGCGGGTGCGGCCGGGGACTGCAGCAGCGCCGGGTTCCAGGCGGGGCCGTTGAAGATGAAGCGGCCCTGGAAGCCCTGGGCGGCCGCCTGGCCGACCAGCGTGCCGGCCTCGGCCGGACCGGTGGTGATGATGACCGCGTCGGGCGACTGCCCGACGATCTGGCCGATCGCCTCGCCCTGGTTGTCCTGGCCTGGCGTGCTCGGCACGTCGATGAACTCCGCGCCGTTCTGCTCGGCCCAGATGCGGGCCCCGGCCGCGCCGTCGTCGCCGTAGTCACCGGGGTAGTGGACGGCCATGACCGTGCCGATCTCCGCACCCCCCTCGTTCGCGAGGTAGTCGAGGCCGTTCATCGACTCGACGCAGTAGGTGCCACCGGACTCGACGATGACGTCGCTGAACAGCCACGCGGAGGTCCACGACGCCGGGGCCCCGACCACGTCGTTCGCCTCCATGTCGTCGAGGATCGCGAAGGTGGTGGGGGAGCCGAGGGTCTGGGCCAGCGCCAGGACCTCGCCCTTGATCTCCTCGTACAGCTGGGAGTGGACGTCCGGGCTGTACTGGTTGTCGCGGACGTACTCGCTGACGTTGACGTCGAACCCGCCGACGCCGCCCTCCTCGTTCACGCGGTTCCAGAACGCGGCCTGCGCGTCGGTGATCGGCACGGCCAGCGCGGCGAAGGGCCCGACGGTCAGGTCTGACAGCGTCCCGAGGTAGATGCAGCCGTTGTCGGGGTTGACCGCGTCGGGGCAGGCCTCCTCGGTCACACCCACGTCGAAGGTGACGTCACCGGCTGGCGCCTCCCCTCCCTCGTCCTCGGTGGCCGCGGGCTCCTCCTCGGTGGCCGCGGGTTCCTCCTCGGTGGGGGCGGGCTCCTCCTCGGCCGGCTCCTCCTCCTCGGCGGCGGTGTCCTCCGTGGCATCGGCGTCGCCGCCCTCCGCCCCGTCGTCATCGGACCCGCGGCAGGCGGTCGCGAGCAGCGACAGCAGCGCGAGCATCAGGACCAACGTGGTCCAACGCGAGTGCAACCTCATCGTTCGAGCTCCTTGTGTTCCGGCGGTTCCCTCCACCGCCACGTGGGTGCAACCTACTACCGATGTAGGACGAGGGGATGGGATATCTCTGCGAAGTCGTCTGGGACCGGGTCCCAACTTCCGAGCCGCGGGGCGGCTCAGTAGCTGAAGGGCCAGCCCTTCCAGTAGTTGCGGATGCGGATCCAGACCCCGAACAGGCCGCGCGGCTCGAACAGCAGGAAGCCGACGATCAGGAACCCGTAGAGGATGGTGGACACCTGCGCGGTGTTGAGGAGGCCGCCGGCCTGACCGGGCGGCGGGATGAAGGAGGTCCAGCGGCTGAGCTCCTCGGCGAGCCGCAGGACGACGGTCAGGAACACCGCTCCCGCGATGGATCCGCTGATCGTCGATGCGCCGCCGATGAGGATCATCGCGATGAACTCGACGCTGAGCTGGAGGTTGAACGCCTCGGGGACGATCTGGCGGGTGATGGTGTACAGGACCGCGCCCGCGATCCCGGCGAAGGCCGAGGAGACGGTGAACGCGAGGACCTTCTGGCGGAAGACCTGCACGCCGATGACCTCGGCGGCGATGTCGCGGTCCCGGACCGCCTGGAACGCCCGCCCGACCGCGCTCCGCGCGATGTTGCGCCCCAGGAGGGCGACGACCACGAGGATGGCGAGGGCGTACCAGAAGGTCTTCTGCTGGCCGGTGAACGACGGCCCGTTGCCGGTGATGGAGATGCCGAAGATCGACGCCTGCACACCCGGCCGGCCGACGCCGAACCCACCGGTGATGAACTCGATCTCGCGGAAGAAGTGGTCGCCCAGGAACACGAGCCCGAGGGTGACGATCGCCAGGTAGAGGCCCCGCAGCCGGGTAGCCAGCGGCGCCACCAGCGCGCCGACGAGCGCGGGGAGCAGCGCGGCCGCGGGGAGCCAGACGGCCATGGGAAGTCCGAGCCCGAGGGTGCGGCCCTCCGGGTCGCCGCTCAGCGCGGCGGCGGTGAACGCGCCGAGCCCCACGAAGAACGCGTGGCCGAGGGACACCTGGCCGGCGTACCCGGTGACGAGGTTCAGCCCGATCGCGCCGATCGCCAGCCCGAACGCCTGGGACAGCAGCACGAGGAGCTCGTCGGTGAGCACGAAGGGGAGGAGCGCGGTCGCCGCGAGGAGGGCGTACACCCCGACGGCCTTGGCGCGGGTGTTGAACAGCGCCATGTCCGCGTCGTAGGACGTGTACAGCTCCGGGCGCTTGCCCACGCCCGACCCGCCGAGCAGCGAGCCCGAGACCAGATCAAACACGCTCGACCTCCGGGGTGCCGAACAGGCCGTAGGGCCTGATGATCAGGACGATGAGCAGCAGGACGTAGGGGGACACGGGCGCGAAGTTGTTGCCGAGCCACGGCATGTACTCGGCCTGGTAGGTGCCGACGAGGGCCTCCACCAGCCCGACGGCCAGGCCGCCCAGCACGGCCCCGCCGACGGAGTCGAGCCCGCCGATGATGATCGCCGGCAGGGCCTTCAGGGCGATGATCCAGGTCTGCTGGCTGATGCCGGACCCGCCGTCGACGAACATGCCGGCCACCGCGGCGAGGGCGCCGGCGATGCCCCAGGAGACGGCGAAGACCCGCCCGACGTTGATGCCCTGCGCGAGCGCGGTCTCCTGGTCGAAGGCCGCCGCCCGCATGCCCAGCCCGAAGCGGCTGTACTTGAAGAACGCGAAGAGGATGCCGACGATGATCAGCGTCGCCACCAGCCGCGCGATGTCGCGCTGGTACACGAGCACCCCGCCGACGTCGATGCTGGCGAGCCCCCACGGGTCGCCGACGTAGCGGAGGTTGGTGCCGATGAGCCGGTTCTGGACGACCCGCAGGACGATGTCGATGCCGATCGTGATGATCGCGACGACGAAGACCGGCTCGCCGATCATCGGCCGGAGCGCGACCCGCTCGGCGGTCATCGCGATCGCCGCGGTGCCGATGACCGCGACGGCGAGCGCAGGCCAGAACCCGATCGCGCCGTTCAGGAAGACCATGAACAGGCCACCCGTGATCATCAGCGCCGGCTGGGCGAAGCTGACCACCAGGGTCGACTTGTAGATGATGACGAACCCGAGGGCGATCAGCGCGTAGATCGACCCGTTGCCGAGCCCTGCGCTGACGGCTTGGAGGAACTCACTCACCGCCGTAGGCCTTCCCCGCGTCGCCGTCGGCAGCCAGGGGGTTGGCCGGTTCCGGGGCGGCCGCGGGTGCGTCCGCGGCGACGTACTGCGTGCCGTCGGCGCCGACCCCGCTGGCGGGGCCGTCGTACATCCCCTCCACCAGGTCGGTGAAGATGTCGTAGAGGGCGGACCGCTTGACCTTCTGGGTGGCGGTCATCTCGCCGTCCTCGTGGTCGAGCTCCTTCGGGAGCATGCGGAACTTCTTGATCCCCTCCACCCGGGCGAACTTCGCGTTGGTCTTCTCCACGAGATCCGCGACCAGGGCCACGACCTCCGGCTTCTCCGACAGGTCCCGGTAGGTCGTGTAGGGGATGCCCCTGCGCTGGGCCCAGTCGCCGACGGTGTCGAGCTCGATGCCGATCAGCGCGGTGAGGTACTTGCGGCGGTCGCCGATGACGACGGCCTCCTTGATGTACTCCGAGGCCTTCAGCGAGTTCTCGATCTCGCTGGGGGAGATGTTCTTGCCGCCCGCCGTGATGATGATGTCCTTGATGCGGTCGACGATCTTCAGGTGCGTGCCGTCGACCCACTCGCCGACGTCACCGGTCCGCAGCCAGCCGTCGTCGGTCATGACCTTGGCGGTGGCCTCCGGCTTGCCCCAGTACCCGGCGAAGGTGCCGGGGTGGCGGGTGAGGATCTCGTTGGTGTCCGGGTCGAGCTGCACCTCGACGCGGTCGTGCGGCTCCCCGACCGTGCCGAGCTTGATCCGCCCCGGCTTGTTGCCCGTCGCCACGGCGGAGTTCTCGCTCATCCCGTAGACCTCGTGCATCGGCACGCCGATGCCCATGAAGAACTTGAGGACCTCGGGTGCGATCGGTGCCGCGCCGGAGGCGGCGTAGCGCACCCGGCGCATGCCGATGCGCTCCCGGAGGGCGCGGAACATGAACAGCCAGCCGACTGCGTACAGCAGGCGGGTGCTGGTGGTGTGCGTGCCGCCGTTCGCGACCAGCTGGTCGCCGATGCGGTCGGCGATCCGCATCCAGAAGCGGAACGTGGCCCGCTTGACGCGACTCGCGCCCTGCATGCGGATGTTGATGCCGGCGAGGATCTTCTCCCAGATGCGCGGCACCGCGAACAGGATGGTCGGCTGGACCTCCTTCAGGTTCTGCTGCACCGTCTCGATCGACTCGGCGAAGTTCACCTGCACGCCGACCGCGGCGTTGAACCAGATCGTGAAGATCCGCTCCGCGACGTGGCACAGGGGCAGGTAGGAGAGGATCAGGTCGTCGTCGCTCGGGGGCGGGTCGGTGAAGCCGCCACCGGTCACGAGCACGTCGATGGCGAACTCGGCGTTCGCGACGGTCAGCATCACGCCCTTCGGCGGTCCGGTCGTGCCCGACGTGTAGACCAGGGTCATCACGTCGTCGGGCTGCGCCTCGGCCATCCGCCTCGCCAGCTCACCGGAGTCGGCGGCCCGGTGCTCGGCGCCGCGGGCCAGGAAGTCGGTCCAGGAGATGAGGCGCGGGTCGTCGTAGCGGTGGCGGATGCCGCGCGGCTCGAGGTAGATGATGTGGCGCAGGTCCGGCAGGTCGTCGGCGACCTCGAGGGCCTTGTCCACCTGCTCCTGGTCCTCGGCCACCAGCACCTTCGAGCCGGAGTCGCTCAGCAGGTAGCGGACCTCGTCCGCGGGGTTCGTGGGGTACAGCCCGACCGTGATGGCCCGGCACGCGACCGTGGCGAGGTCGGTGTAGAGCCACTCGGTGCGGTTCTCCGCGTGGATCGCGACCCGGTCACCGGGTTCGACCCCGAGGGCCATCAGCCCGTGGGCCACGTCCTGGACGGCGTCCCAGTACTGCGCCCAGGTGATCTCCTGCCAGATCCCGAACTCCTTCTCGCGCATCGCGACGGCGTCGGGGCGACGGGCCGCCCAGTCGCGGATGCGGCTCGCCGTCGTGGTCGTCCCCTCACCGGCGTCGGGGCGGGTGAGGGTCGACTCGGCGACGCTCGCGAACGGCAGGCCGGCGCCGGTCGGCATGGCGGGGAAGGGGCTCACTGGGGGTCCTCCGTTTTGGCGGTGGAGCTGACGTCCGGGGTGCTCGTGTCCGGGGTGCTCGCGGCGGCCGAGTCGCTCGAGCCCAGGTAGGCCCGGATCACGTCGGGGTTGGACTGGACCTCGGCGGGCGGTCCGGTCGCGACGTGCTGGCCGAAGTCGACGACCATCACGCGGTCCGCGAGGTCCATGACCAGTCCCATGTCGTGCTCGACCAGGATCATCGGGATGTCGAGCTCGTCGCGGATGTCGAGGATGAACCGGGCCATGTCCTCGGTCTCCTCGACGTTCATGCCGGCGACCGGCTCGTCGAGCAGCAGCAGCTTCGGCTCCATCGCGAGCGCTCGGCCCAGCTCGATGCGCTTCTGGATGCCGTAGGGGAGGAGCCCCACGGGCATCTTCCGGTACTGCTCGATCTCGAGGAAATCGACGATGTCCTCGACGACCGCCCGGTTGGCAATTTCCTCCCGGCGGGCACGGCCCACGTAGAGCATGCTCGCGAGGAAGCCGTACCCGATCTTCTGGTGGCGGCCCAGCATCAGGTTGTCGAGGACGGTCAGGTTGCTGAACAGCTCGATGTTCTGGAACGTCCGCGCCAGCCCCCGTTCGGCGACCTGGTGGGGGGAGAGGCCGAGGATCGACTCGCCGCGGAAGGTGACCGCGCCCTCCTGAGGTCGGTACACCCCCGACAGGACGTTGAAGATGGACGTCTTGCCGGCGCCGTTCGGCCCGATGATGGCGAACAGCTCCTTCGGCCCGACGGTGAAGGAGACCCCGTCGATGGCCGTGACGCCGGAGAAGGACAGGCGCACCGCGTCGAAGGAGAGGATCGGGGCCGCGCTCGTGGGCGCGGACGTGGCCGACTGCGTGGTCTCCGCGGTCGTGGCGCTCACCGTGCACCCCCCGTCACGACAGCCACCGCTTCCGGCGCTTGTAGTGCTTGACGTCGCGGAACGACTTCGCGTGCCCCTCCTCGGCCAGCCCGAGGTAGAACTCCCGGACGTCGTCGTCCTCGAGCAGCGCCTTCGCCGGCTTGTCCATGACGACCTTCCCGGTCTCCATGATGTAGCCGTGCTCGGCCACCCCGAGGGCCATCGTCGCGTTCTGCTCCACCAGCAGCACGGTGACGCCCTGGCCGTTGATCTCGACGATCAGGTCGCGGATCTGGTCGACGAGCTGGGGGGCGAGGCCCAGGCTCGGCTCGTCGAGCAGCAGGTACTTGGGGTTGGACATCAGCGCCCGCCCCATCGAGAGCATCGTCTGCTCGCCGCCGGAGAGGTAGCCCGCCGTCGACCGCCGCCGGTCCCGCAGCACCGGGAACAGGTCGTAGACGCGCTCCATGTTCTCCTTGAGCGCGCTCGTGTCGGTGTGGGCGCCGACGCGGAGGTTCTCCTCGACGGTGAACTCGGCGAAGATCCGCCGTCCCTCGAGCGCCTGCTTCACCCCCGCCTCCACGACCTTCTCGGGTGCCAGCCCGGCGATCGGCTGGCCGTCGAGGGTGATCGTCCCCTTGGTGATCTCGCCCTCGTGGACGTCGAGCAACCCGGAGATGGCTCGGAGCAGGGTGGTCTTGCCCGCTCCGTTGGCGCCGAGCAGCGCCACGATCTTGCCCTCGGGGACCTGCAGGCTCACGCCACGCAGGACCAGTACGACGTCGTCGTAGACGACTTCGAGGTTCGACACCTCGAGCATGCGCCCTCCACATGTCAAGCGGTCCGTGCTGTGCGGGATCGCCGTGGCGTCGACGGTGCGGCGCCTGTGGTGATCCGGTTGGGGGTGCGGGACGGATCGGCTCATCCCACGGGTCGGCTGCCGGGGGGTGGTGGCCGCCTGCCGGCTCCGCCCAGGGGGTGTGATCCTGGACATCGCGCGAACCGGTTGAGGGAGACTAATCACAAATCCACGACTTGTCGCGCAACTTCAGGGGGTCCCGGGACCTGGGACGGGGTCTCACCTTGTGGAAATCACAGTCTGGCCGGTCAGTCGGGGTTCGCCAGCTCGCGCCAGGATCGCGCCCGACGTCGCCGTGAGGCGAAGGAGGCCCCGATCGCGCCGACGCTCGGCTGCGCCCACGGTCGGCCGCCGCGACGGAGCCACCGGATACGCTCACCGTCGTGCACGTGCCGACGCCGACGGGACCCCGGTAGACGTGCCGCGCGTCGCGGCGGCGATCGTCGTGCTGCTCGTCGTCTTCGGCGCCGGGGTGGCGACCGGCCTGTGGCTGGAGCGGGGGAGCGGGCCGGAGGCCGAGGACGTCGCCGCGGCGCCCCCGACCCCCGGCAGCGTGGTCGACCCGATCCCGCGGGGCCGCTCCGCCGACGTGGGGGTGTGGGCGCTGCGGGTGGTCGACTCCGACGACGACGCCGCCGAGCGCATCGCGGCGGCCAACCAGTTCAACGCCCCGCCGCCGGAGGGGCACCGCCAGGTGATGGTCGAGGTCGTCCTCGAGCGGCGCGGACGGGGACCGGCCGTGGTGCGCGGGACGATCACCGCCGCCCTCGGCACGCCGGCGGGCCGCACCTTCCCGCTGGGGCAGGACTGCGGGATCCTCCCCGACCCCCTCGACACCGGCCAGCCCGTCAGGGAGTCCCAGGAGATCCGCGGCCAGTGGTGCTGGGTGGTGCCGGAGGAGGAGCTGGCCAAGATCCGTCTCGAGGTCGCGGGGACCGGCGGCGGGTCGGTGTGGTTCCGGCTCTAGCGCCTAGCGCCCGCGCTCCCGGCGACGCGACCCCTGGTGGTGCGCCACCGCGGCCACGCTCCGGTAGACCAGGTCGGCGACGGCCGCGACGAGCGCCGCCGCGCACACCCAGAACGTCGCCGTGAGGGCGCCGTGGTAGCCCCAGCCGACGGGGCGCAGCAGCTCCTCGAACGGCGGGACCGGTGCGGCGACGATCCCGGCGTTCGCGGAGGCGGCCACGAAGGGGAAGACGCCGAAGAGGACCAGCGCGCTCGCCGCGGCGGTGAGGTAGCCCGGTCGTCCCCGGACCACGGCGAGGGCGGCGATCGCGAGGGCGATCGTGATACCGCCGCCGGCGACCCCGGCGGCCGCCCTGAGGTGGTCGGTGCGGGTGGGGTCGGCGCCGAGCAGGAACGAGGTCTGCTCCATCGCCTTCGCCAGCCGGTACGCCAGCTGGGCCACCGACGGCAGGGCGACGAGCGCGACGGCGACGCCGGACACCCACGTCCAGGTGGGCCAGCGCGGACCGGCCAGGTAGCCGGGACGGCGCCGCACCTCGATGGGGGCGGGGACGGCGAGCCGTGACGGCGGGCGGGTGGGCCGTCGTCGGAACGGCGACCGGCGCGGGGGCCGCGGCGGTCGGGGGGTGCCGGCGCGCCATCGCCGTCGCGGCGGTGCCCGGTGGTCCGCGTCGCCCGCCTCGTCCGCGTCCACCGGCCGGGGGCCGCCGACGACCGGCGCGGGCGCGGGGGGGGCGGGGGGGGTGGGGGTGGGGGGGTTCGAGGATCGGGGGGACGTCGGTGGCCCTCGGGGTCGCGTCCGGGTCGGCACCCCGCGGGGACGGTGACCGGTCTGGGGGCGGACGGCGGGTGCGGACGTCGCTGACCGGCGCCTCGCCGGCGGCCGGGGAGCGGCCGACCAGCTCCACGCCGAACTCCTCGGCCGTCTTGGCGCGCAACGCGGCGAGATCGCCCCGCAGGCGATCCAGGCGGTCGTCGCTGACGTCGTCGGACATGGGTGGTTCTGCCGCTCGGAGCGGGGCTCGCGTGCGCCGGGGACATCCTGCCACGCCGCCCTCGTCGGCGGCGTGGACGTCGCACGAGGCCGGGGCGATTGGCGATCTCCCCGGACGTCTTCTGCCAGACTACGGTCGATGCCCCCTCAGACACGGTCTGGGCCAGGGCGATGACCGAGGGGCGTCCCGAGGTCCTCGCTGACCGGTACCGGCTCACCGACTCCATCGGCCGCGGTGGCATGGCCGATGTCTACTCCGCCGAGGACACCCAGTCCGGGCGGATGGTGGCCGTCAAGGTCATGCGGGTCGGCGAGGCCGCGGACCCCGACCGGTTCGTCGCGGAGATGTCGATCCTCGAGCGCCTGTCGCACCCGGCGATCGTGCGCCTCTTCGACACCGGTCGGACCCCCGACGACAGCCCCTACTTCGTGATGCAGCTGGTCGAGGGGGAGTCGCTGTCCACCCGGTTGCGCGAGGAGGGACCGCAGGCGGAGTCCGACGTGGTCCGCATCGCCGCCCGGGTCGCCGGGGCGCTCGCGCACGCCCACGACCGGGGGGTCGTCCACCGCGACATCAAGCCGGCCAACATCCTCATCGACGAGTCGGGCGACGGCTACCTGACCGACTTCGGCGTGGCCCGGCTGGTGGACGCGACCCTGGTGACGCGGCAGGGCACGACGATCGGGACCGCGGCGTACCTGGCACCGGAGCAGCTGCAGGACTCCGCCGTCGGTCCGGCGGCGGACGTCTACTCCCTGGGCCTGGTGCTGATCGAGGCGTTCACCGGGCGGCGGGCGTTCAGCGGCACCGGGGTCGAGGCGGCCATGGCCAGGCTGGGTCGGGACCCAGCCGTCCCCGAGGACATGCCCGACAACTGGATCGGCCTGCTGCTGGCCATGACCCGGCGGGACCCCGCCCGCCGACCGACCGCGGCGTTCGTCGAGCAGGTCCTCCGCGGGCAGGTCCCCCCGCCCCCCCTCGATCCGCTCGAGCTCACGGCCCGCTCGACGGCGTCCGCGATCGCGTCCGACGAGCTGCCCACGGCGGTGACCCCGACCGCGGACCCGAGCAGCCCGTCCCCGTGGGATCCGCCGTCTGACGACTCCGGCGCCCGCCACCGCGTCCCCCCGCCGACGCCCCCGCCAGGCGCACCCCCACCGGATCTCGCCGACGACGTCACCTCGGGGGAGCAGCCGACAGCGGCCGGCTCGCGGTGGGACGTGCGGGCGGTGCTCGTGGCGCTCGTCGCCGGCGTCCTGGGCCTCGCGCTGGTGGCAGCCATCGCGCTCGCGGCGATGGCGCTGCTGCGCGACGACGACGGTGACCCGGTGCGCGGCGATGAGCCGGTCGACGAGGCCACCCGCGAGGTGCTGCGCGTCCTCGAGGCGTCGGAGACCCTCCGGGCCACCGACCCCTCCCTCCAACGGCGCCTGCGGACGCTGTCCCTCAGGTTGGTCGAGTCGGTCAACGAGGACCGGTGGGAGCGCGCCCTGCAGTCCGCGGTCGAGATGACCGCCGAGGTCCGCGACGGCATCGACCGCCTCGACATCACCGACGTGGCGCTGCGCCCCCTCCTCGACGCGCTGCAGGGCGTGACGCGGGAGATCCAGGTCGAGATCGGCGGCAGCTGACCGCTCCGTCGCGCCAGGCGGTGGGCGAACCGGGGTCTTGCTAGCATCCCGTCGGCCCCACCCGGCCGGGTGACGCCACGTCGACAGGAGGAACGGATGGTTCGGGGAGCTCGAGTCGCCGACGAAGCGGTGCGCGCGTACCTGGAAGCGCTGCAGGACCCCAACACGGCGGTCGACTGGGACGAGGTGGAGGAGCTCGCCTCGCAGATCGCCGAGGCCACCGACCCCGTCCGCCGCGTCCTGCTCCGCGCCGAGTGGCGCCGCGCCTCCGACCCCGCCACCTACCTGCCGGACCTCGAGGCGGACTTCATCGCCTTCGCCGGGCAGTGGTCGCAGGCGAACCGCGTGACGGGTGACGACTTCTTCTACGAGGGCGTGCCCCTCCAGGTGCTCCGCGAGGCCGGGATGGGGATCTCGGAGGAGGCCCGCGCCTACGCCGACCCCGATGCCGAGCTCGCGTACGAGGCGGCGGTCCCGGCGGCCGATGCGCCGGTGGCAGCCGCACCGGGTGGCGACGGGGAGGGGCCGTTCGAGGCCGGCAGCGCGATGGAGAAGGTGTACGAGGCGATGGGGGAGGGGCCCTTCACCATCAACGACCTGGTGGACCGCGCCGATGCGAGCCGGTCGACGGTCCGCGCCGTGCTCGACAAGCTGCAGGAGATGGGGCGACTCACCGAGCTCGACCCGGTCGAGACCGGCGCCGCCGGCCGGGCGCCGAAGCGGTACCAGCTGACCGCCTGAGCGGTCGGGGCGGAGCCGGGGTCACCGTCGGGTGGTGATCGCCGGGACGGTGCCGGGTAGGGCCACGGTCACGAGGAGGACGACCGGAAGGCCCCCCAGATGAGCATCGACGACGCACGCCCCACACCCGAGCAGCGGATGTCAGGCCAGCCGCGCGCGGTCGGTGACCCCGCCCACCTGCTGGTCGTCGTCCGTGACGAGCCCACGGCCGACGCGCTGCGTGCCGACCTCGCCCGCGACGGCATCGAGACGCGCGTCGACGTGCGCGAGGACGTCGTCGCCGAGCTGCGGTCGGAGATGAAGGAGGAGAGCGAGGGCCTGCTGATGGGCCCCGGCCTGCCGGCGCACACCAAGGAGATGCTGTGGGGCGCCGTGCCCATCACGGTGCTCGCGGCCATCGTCGTGGGCGCGCTGTTCATCCCGCTCGCGTGGGCCATCGACCTCGGGGGCCAGCCCCTGTGGATGCGGATCATGTGGATGGTCATCACGGGCGCGATCCTCGGGGCCACGGGGGCCTGGTTCGTCGGCGGGATCATCGGCTCCCGGATGTCCAACACCGTCCCGGCCGCCCAGCGCGGCGTCACCGTCGCGGTGTGGGACGACGACGAGTCCCACGTCCAGCGCCTCGCGGCCTACGACCCGATCCGCGTCGACCACGTCAGCTCCGACGGGACCCTGACGGTGTGGTTGACCGAGGACCAGCTGCACGACGGGCTCCAGGTCGAGCGGGCCGGCCGTCAGTTCGCCGGCACCGACCGCGCGGACGACTGACCGCGGGCTGGCTCGTCCGATGTGCAGGTGGGCCGCTCAGGTGGCCGACCTGCACATCCTGGACGTGCGATCCAGGAGCAGTTTACATAATCTACGTTATGTGGCACCGGGCGGATCCAGGCTGGGGCCGAGTCAACGGTCTGGGGCCTGTCAGGTCTCACGAAACCTGCGAATGGGGCAGCCACTGCGCTCAGGCTCGGTGTCGATCTCTGCGCAGGAGGGAGCGGAGTGTCTCGGCGTTCGCGTAGCCGACCCGCAGGGCGATCTCAGCGGAGGTGAGGTCGGTGGTCGCCGAGAGGTGACGAGCTCGTTCGATGCGAAGCCGTTGGACGAAGCCGAGCGGAGTGAGGTTGAGCGCCGATCGTGTTCGTCGTTCGAGGGTTCGCCGACTGGTGCCGATCGACTGGGCTGCGGACGCGACGTCGAACGGTTCGTCCAGGCGGGCGCGGACGTAGCGCTCGAAGTCCACGACGATCGGATCTTCGTGTTGCAGGTGTTCGTAGGCGACGAAGGCAGCCTGCGATGGGCGGTGGTCGATCAGGAGCAGCTGGGCGACGTGCTGCGCGAGGTCGGGGCTGATCGATCGCACGAGTGACAGCGCGAGATCGATGTGGGCGAAGGCGGCCCCCGCAGTGACAAGACCTCCGTCGACGACGACCATGGTGTCCAGATCGAGGTCCACGGTCGGGTAGCGCCGCCGGAACTCCGGGCCCAGGAACCAGCTGGTCGTCGCCCGCCGGCGGTGCGCACGTCCGGATTCGGCCACTGCGAACACACCGGTGCATGCAGCAGCGATCCGGGTGGATGCACCATCGAGCCGGCCAAGCGCCTGGATGACCGAACGCGCACCTCGGCTTCGCAGTGCGTCGAAGGTGGCTTCGGCGGTCAGGGTGCCCAGGGCAGGGACGACGATCACGTCGAAGTCACCCAGCTCCGACAGCGAATGCCGAACCGGCAGGATCATCGACGTCGACGTCGTCACCCGTCGTTTCGGCCCGACGATGGCGAGCTCGATCGGGCCGGCGCCTGCGTCGACGTCGCCCCGAACTCCGTCAGCCACCCGCACGATGTCGATCATCGATGCGACGGCCGAACCGAAACAGCCGTCGAGGGCGATCATGCCAAGTCGCATGACGCAAACGATAGCAAACCAGTCGCATGCGCCATCGTCCTGCCCGGAAGCTCCGCGTACGTTGGCGTCGCACCACAACCACTCGACACCCAAGGAGACCCCGATGTCCGCCCCTTCACTCCCCTACGCCTTCGTTGCGAAGATCGTCGCGGCCGATGGCCAGCACGACGCGCTCGCCACCCTGCTGGCAAGCGCGGTGGACCTCGCGAACCAGGAGGAGGGCACCATCGTCTGGTTCGCAGTCCGAACCGACCCCGACACCTTCTGGATCTTCGACGCGTTCCGCGATGAGGACGCTCGAAACGCCCACGCCAACGGCGCGATCGTCGAAGCCCTGACGTCGAACCAGCAGCTCCTCGGCGCAGCCCCGGAGATCCTCCCGGCCGACGTTCTCGCGGTCAAGCTCCCCTAGCCAGACCAGACCCCACCGGACGGTCATCGCGCCGGACCTGCCGGGCCACGGCCGGACCCCGGCGCTGTCGGAGGAGACGGTGGCCGCCACCGCGGACGCGCTCGAGCAGTGGATGCGTGCGCAGCGGCTCGAGGACGTCGACATGGCCGGCTCGTCGATGGGTGCCCGCCTGGTCCTCGGGATGGCCCGGCGGGGACTCGGCCGCGATGTCGTGGCACTGGACCCAGGTGGCTTCTGGACCGACGTGCAGGCCAAGGTCTTCCACAGCACGCTGTTCGCGTCGGTCAAGCTGGTCCGGGCCATCCGCGGCGCGCTGCCCACCCTGCTCGGCAACCCCGTGACCCGTACCGCGCTGACCTGAGCGATCCGTTCACCAACGGCATCCAACGACGACACGTCCCGGTCGGGCCGTTCGGGCGATGCAATCCATGCACGGACTGCCTCATCGAACGAGACGATGCCCACAGGGCCGCCTGGCTCAGGCCCTGGTTCTTCGCCGGCGACACTCACGAACGGATACTCGTCAACGGCCCGCGCAGCGTGCGGCCCGCGATCGCCGACGCCCAGCGCCGTCTGAACGTCATCGTTCAGCGCCACGCCTGGCGCCATGTCGAACACGACGTGCTCCTCGCCCTTCGCACTGTCGAACACTGGCGCACGTGGGGCAACCTCGCAACGGTCGCCGAAGAGCGGGTGCTGGAAGCCGCACCGGCGCTCCGAGGTCGACCGGTCCTCCCAGCCCTCCCCACGGTTCTTCTCGCTCCGGAGATCGCCGAGCTCACCGAGGCACTGCTCCAACGCCCGTTCGGAGACGGCACGCGGATCCCGCAGCGCTTGCGGGCGGCGGGCGAAGCCATCGTCGGCCGGCCGCTCACCAAGCGCGCCTGGTGGCCCGTCCGCGGCGACCTCGAGAGCAAGGCAGACCGGGTGCCCTCAGTACCCCTCTGGGTACGGGGAGACCTGGAGAGGGAGGGGAGATGGTGTGGCCACCCCGGGAGCCCACACCGTCGTAGCCGTCCCCGCAACAGAGATGCGCAGCACAACTCCTGCTCATCGGCCTACCCATTGCGCAGATTCACTGAGACCTGACACTGGGCCGTCGGTCGGCGCGCTGAAGCGGGTGAGGACGCGGTGGACGATCCTCTCGGCGAGGGAGCGGCGGGGGTCGGTGATCCGGTCCATCCGCAGTCCAGCCATCAGGTAGGCCGCGTCGTCCTGGCGGGGTCCGACGGCGATGACCTCCACCACCTCGAGGGCCGCGCCGACTCGCCGGTAGACGAGTCGGTGGGTGGGGTTGAGCGGGTCGTGGCCGAACGGCGCCTTGTAGCAGTCGCGGAGGTCACCGGTCTTGGTCCGGTCGTTGAGGGGGACGCCGTCGACGTGGCCGTCGTGGATCCGGACTGCCAGACGGAGCGCCATCTCCGCGAGGGCCCGGTCGGTTGTCGCGAGGCGGCGGATGTCGGCGGCGGCGGCCTTGGTGAACTGCGGCCGTGTCGGCCGGCCCCGTGTCACTCGTCGAGGTCGATGCCCCCGCGGCGGCTTGCCATGGCCGTGGGGGCGGTCGCGACGCTGCTCGCCGCCGGCTGGGTCGGCCTCCGCGCGGAGCCCCCATCCTCCTCACCGCGACCGACGCCCCCCACCCGGCCACCGAGGCATGGCTCAGCGACCGGCCTGACGCGGAGCTGGTCGTCCTCGGCGGCGACGCCGCCGTCACCGATGCGACCGCGACCGCCCTCGGCGCTGCGCACACCCGCGTCGCCGGGCCGAACCTTTTCGCCACCGCCGCCGCCATCGCCGACCAGCTCTGGCCCGTCGAGCCCGCGGGGTTCCTGATCACCCCGGGCGGCACCGAGGACGGCTGGGCCTTCGCCCTCACCGGCGCCAGCCTGGCCGCGACGACCGAGCAGCCGATCCTGCTGACCGAGCTCGACCGGCTGCCCACCGAGACCGGCGCGGCGATCTGCGCGACCGGCGCCCCCGTCCCGACCCTCCTCCTCGTCCCCGCCGCGCAGGTCGGCGACGGCCTCACCGACAGCCTCGGGCGGTGTTGAGGACTCAGCTCAGAAACCCGGCGGGGACCCGACCTCGGCGATCAGCGCGACGACCGCGTCGCTGAACGCTGCCGGGTCCTCGTCGGGCCACATGTGGCCCGCCCCGGGGACCACCCGGTGGGTCGCGGTGGCGATCGCCACCTGCATCGCCGCGGCCGGGACCGCGTAGAGGGGACCGCTCCGCTCCCCCAGGGTGATCCGCACCGGGACCGCGAGGTCCGCGAGCTCGGCGGGACCGATCCGGGGCGGCGGCTGCTGGGCGAACAGCAACCGCACGGTCCGGGCGTTCTCCACCTGCACCCGCCGGGAGGCCGCCGGTTGGGACGCGACGTAGTCGGGCCCACCGCCGGAGCTGTCGAGCAGCGCGGTCATCGCCGCCACGTCGTCGCCAGCGGCCAGGGCGGCCTCCACCGGGGCGAACGCGGCCGCGGCCGCCGCCCGCCACGCCGCCAGGGCCGAGGGATCGGTCACCGCGCTCGGCACGCCCGGCTCGTGCACCAGCGCGCTCCGCACCAGGTCGGGCCGGCGCAGCGCCACGTCGAGGACCACCTGCCCGCTGTAGGACCACGCGGCGACGTGCACCGGTCCGAGCTGCTCGAGCACGGCGATGAGGTCATCGGCGTGCGTGCCGACGCCGTACGGCGGCCATCCCTCGGCCCACGGGTCCAGCCCGTGGTACCGGAGGGTCAGCGCCATCCCGCGGTGCCGGCCCCCGAGCAGCGCCCGGTGGCGGTCCCACAGCCGCAGGTCCGCCACCGCGCCGTGCACGAACAGCACCGGCGGGCCGTCACCGCCGTCGTCGGCCAGCGGGAGGGTCGTGTCGCCGACGTCGATGCGGCGGATCGTCTGGGCGGGCACTCAGCGCTCGTTGTGGCCCTTGCCCGCGCGGATCCTCGGGACCGCCTTGTCGACCCGCGACACCCGGGTCTCGGGCTTCTTCGCATCGCCGATGTGGATCGCCCAGCTGCGCCGGCGGCCAGGGGTGAGGTCGTCGAACGCCTCGCTCAGCTCGGGATCCGACGCCAGCCGCTCGCGCAGCTCCTCGGGCAGGTCGGGTTCGGGTGCGGGGCCGACCTCGAGGCCGGCGTCCTCGACCGCGACGGCCCGGTCGACGTAGTCCGCGATCACCGCCGCGCGGGACGTCACCTCCTCGACGGAGGTGAACTGCATCCGCAGGGCCGAGCGGGTGTGCTCGCCCTGGCTGTGCAGCACGCCCTCGGGGTCGTCGAGCAGCGCGCCCTTCGTGAACATGAGGGCCAGGAAGTCCTTGAACTCCTGCACGATCAGGACGTTCGCGCCGTCGTGGACGTAGGTGGGCTTGCCCCACTTGATGGTCTCCTCGAGGCCGCAGCCCCGCAGGACCTCGCAGAGCGCGCGGGCCTCCTCGGGCCACAGCTCGCTGGCGGCCAGGTACGCGTCGACGTCGGCGTGGTGCTCCATGCCCCGACCCTAGGCCACCGCCGGCTCGCCGACGTATGTCGCCAGGTGCTCCCCCGTCACCGTCGACCGGGCGGCGACCAGGTCCGCCGGGGTGCCCTCGAACACGATCCGCCCGCCGTCGTGACCGGCGCCGGGGCCGAGGTCGATGATCCAGTCCGCGTGGGCCATGACGGCTTGGTTGTGCTCGATCACGATCACGGACCGGCCGTCGTCGACGAGCCGGTCCAGCAAGGCCAGGAGTTGGGTGACGTCGGCCAGGTGCAGCCCGGTGGTGGGCTCGTCGAGGACGTAGACCGCGCCCCCCTCCCCCATCTGGCTGGCTAGGCGCAGCCGCTGGCGCTCGCCGCCGGACAGCGTGGTGAGCGGCTGGCCCAGGCGGAGGTAGCCGAGCCCGACGTCGGCCAGACGCCGCAGGATCCGGTGCGCAGCCGGCGTGCGGGCGTCACCGTCGGCGAAGAACGGCTCGGCCTCGGTGACCGACATGGCGAGGACCTCGGCGATGTCCCGGCCGTCGAGGTGGTGGTCCAGCACGGAGGCCTTGAACCGCTTGCCCTCGCACTCCTCGCACGGCGTGGCCACGGCCGCCATCGTGGGCAGGTCGGTGTAGATGACGCCGTTGCCCTTGCAGACCTCGCACGCCCCCTCGGAGTTGGCGCTGAACAGCGAGGCCTTGACGCCGTTGGCCTTCGCGAAGGCCTTGCGGATGGGGTCGAGCAGCCCCGTGTAGGTCGCCGGCGAGCTGCGACGCGACCCGCGGATCGGGCTCTGGTCGATGCTGACCACGTCCTCGCCCGGTGGGATCGAGGCGTGGATCAGCGAGCTCTTCCCCGACCCGGCGACGCCGGTGACGACGACCAGGACCCCGAGGGGGATGTCGACGTCGACGTCGACGAGGTTGTGGACGTCCGCCCCGCGGATCTCGAGGGTGCCGGTGGGGGTCCGCACGGCGTCCTTGAGGGCGCCCCGGTCGTCGAGGTGCCGCCCGGTCGCGGTGTCGCTGGCCCGCAGGCCCTCGACGGACCCCTCGTAGCAGATGGTGCCCCCGGCGGTCCCCGCACCGGGCCCGATGTCGATGACGTGGTCGGCGATCGCGATCGTCTCGGGCTCGTGCTCGACGACCAGGACCGTGTTGCCCTTGTCGCGCAGCTGCAGCAGCAGGTCGTTCATCCGCTGCACGTCGTGGGGGTGCAGCCCGATGGTGGGCTCGTCGAAGATGTAGGTGACGTCGGTGAGGGCCGACCCGAGGTGGCGGATCATCTTGGTGCGCTGGGACTCCCCGCCCGACAGGGTGCCCGAGCGCCGGTCGAGGGACAGGTACCCCAGGCCGATGGCGGTGAACGAGTCGAGGGTGCGCTGGAGCGTCTCGAGCAGCGGCGCGACGGAGGGCTCGTCGAGGCCGCGGACCCACTCGGCCAGGTCGCTGATCTGCATCGCGCAGCAGTCGGCGATGCTGACCCCGGCGATCCGTGAGGACCGGGCGGCCTTGCTGAGCCGGGTGCCGTCGCACTCGGGGCAGTCGGTGAAGGTCACCACGCGGTCGACGAAGCGCCGGATGTGGGGCTGCATCGCCTCGCGGTCCTTCGACAGCATCGACTTCTCGATGGTCGGGATCAGACCGGTGTAGGTGACGTTGATCCCCTCGACCTTGACCTTGGTCGGTTCCTTGTGGAGCAGGGCGTCGAGCTCGTCGGCGGTGAAGTCGCGGATCGGCGTGTCGGGGTCGAAGAACCCGCAGGCCCGGAAGATCCGGCCGTACCAGCCGTCCATGCTGTAGCCGGGGACGGTCACGGCGCCCTCGTTGAGCGACTTCGCGTCGTCGTACAGCTGGGTCAGGTCGAATCCCGAGATCTGCCCCCTCCCCTCGCAGCGCGGGCACATCCCCCCGGCGACCTCGAAGGTGGCCGTCTCCGCCTTCTTGTTCCCCTTCTTGATCGATCCCACCGCGGTGACCGACGGGATGTTGAACGCGTACGCCCGGGGCGACCCGATCGGCGGGTCGCCCAGGCGGCTGAAGAGGATGCGGAGCAGCGCGTTCGCGTCGGTCGCGGTGCCGACGGTCGACCGCGGGTCGCTGCCGAGGCGCTCCTGGTCGACGATGATCGCGGTGGTGAGCCCGTCGAGGAGATCGACCTCCGGGCGCGCCATCGACGGCATGAAGCCCTGCAGGAAGGCGCTGTACGTCTCGTTGATGAGGCGCTGGGACTCCGCGGCGATGGTGTGGAACACCAGGGAGCTCTTGCCCGAGCCGGACACGCCCGTGAAGACCGTCAGCCGACGCTTCGGGATCTCGACCGAGACGTCCCGGAGGTTGTTGACGCGCGCCCCGACGACGCGGATCAGGTCGTGGCTGTCGGCGACGTGCACGGGCGTCAGTCGACCTGCTGGATGCGGACGGTGCTGCCCGCGGGATCGCGCACGGCGCAGTCGCGGGCGCCCCAGTCCTGGTCGATCGGCTCCTGCATGATCTCCGCGCCGCCGGCCTGCAGGCGATCGAAGGTCCCGTCGAGGTCCTTCGTGGCCAGCATGATCGAGGCGTAGGTGCCCTTGGCCATCATCTCGGTGATGGTCCGGCGCTCGTCGTCGGTGATGCCGGGATCGGCCGCCGGCGGGTGCAGGACGATGGAGGTGCCCGGCTGACCCGGAGGGCCGACGGTGATCCAGCGCATGCCCTCGTAGCCGACGTCCTTGCGGACCTCGAAGCCGAGCGTGTCGCGGTAGAAGGCCAGCGAGGCCTCCGGGTCGCTGTGCGGGAGGAACGTGGTGTGGATGGTGATGTCCATGGCGGTCACGGTAGGTCCGCGGGGGCGGCCGGCGCTTCTCCGTTCCTGATCGATCTGAGGGGCCGGGTGACCCGCTTCGCCTCGCAGGGCGGCATGCCCTCCGCCGCGCGGGTGGTCCGGTCCCGGTAGGTGCTCGGGGGCACGCCGACCAGCTCGGTGAAGCGGGTGCTGAACGTGCCGAGCGAGCCGTACCCCACCGCGAAGCACACCTCGGTCACGCTCAGGTCGCCACGTCGCAGCAGCGCCATGGCGCGCTCGATGCGTCGGGTCATGAGGTAGGAGTACGGCGATTCGCCGTAGGCCTGCTTGAACTGGCGGCTCAGGTGCCCCGAGGACATGTGCACCCCGCGTGCCAGCGCGTCCACGTCGAGCGGCTTGGCGTAGTCCCGGTCGATCCGGTCGCGCACGCGTCGCAGCCGCGCGAGGTCCTCGAGGGGCGGGGTCGTGGTCGGTCGGTCGCTCACCGCGGCGATCCTGCCACGTCGTGGGCCTGCCCCACAGCGGCCGGCAGGGCTAGGCTGCCCGGCCGTGGACGGGACGCCGCTCGTGGTCGACGCCGACGCGGTGCGCCGCCACCGGCTGCGGGCCGGCCACCTCGATCGGCGGCTGCCGCGCACCGCCGACGGGCTGCGCCGGGCGGCCTGGGCCGGCGCGCAGGACAGCATGCCGCGCGCCGCCCTGCTGTCCCTCCACGCCCGGCTGGCCGATGTCGACGCCGACGTCCTCGACGATCCCGCCCTCGTCCAGATCTGGGGTCCGCGCCACAACCTCTACGTCGTGGCGGCCGCCGACCTCTGGGTGTTCACCCTCGGCCGGCTGCCGACCGACAGCCGGGGCCGCCGCCGCGCCGAGGACACCGCGCGGCGGGCCCGGTCGGTCCTCGAGGACCTCGGGGAGGTGCCCTTCGCCACGATCGGCCGGGCTCTCGGCATCGACCCGAACGCCCTGCGGTACGCCGCGCCGACCGGGACGCTGCTGGTCCGCTGGGACGGGGCGCGCCAACCGACGGTGCGGCTCGCGCCACCGCCGGAGGGTGACGAGCGGGAGGCCCGCCACGAGCTCGTCCGTCGGTACCTGCACGTCTACGGCCCCACCCCGCCCGAGCGGTTCGGGCGGTGGGCCGCCGTCGGCGTCCGCCAGGCCCGCACCACGTTCGGCGAGCTGTCGCCCGACCTCGTGCGCGTCACCACCCCCATCGGGGAGGGGTGGGCCCTCGCCGCGGACGAGGCGTCGCTGCGGGCTCCGGCTGACGGGGAGGTCGACGGCGTCCGGCTCCTGCCGAGCGGCGACGCCCACTGGCTGCTGCACGGCGCCGACCGCGAGCTGCTGGTCGACGACCCCGCGCTCAGGGACCGGCTGTGGACGCCGCGGGTGTGGCCGGGGGCGCTCCTGGTGGACGGACGGGTGGCCGGGACCTGGCGGCGGGCGCGGACCACCTTGGACGTGGAGCCGTGGCGGCCGCTCACCGACGCCGAGCGCGAGGCGACCGGTGCGGCTGCGGCCGCGCTGCCGCTCCCGGACGCCGGCGCGATCTCCGTCCGGTGGTCCGCCTGAGCGTCAGGCGCCGAAGTCGATCGCGGTCGCGTCGAAGATCAGCAGCTGGACGAAGCTGATGAACGTGTCCGCCGACGTGGGGTTCTCCCCGGAGCGCATGAGGATGCCGGCCGAGCCGCCCGCCGGCAGCGGGTCGGGGTCGGCGACCCACGCGGACTCACCCTCGTCCCCCTGGGTCCAGCCGGCGCCGATCTGCACCTCGCCGCCGTCGCCGCGGCGGCACAGCAGACGGGCGAACGTGGCGGTGTCCGGCGGGCGGGCGAGCTCGAGCTCCAGCAACCGGGCGCTGATCTGGCCGCCGGCGTTGATCCGGTCGACGACCAGGCGCCGGTCGGGTTGCACGCGCAGCTCGTAGCGGCTCTGGTCGGCGGCGCTGAGGCCCTTGCCGGCGCCGCCCCAGCAGAAGAGCCCGCTGCTGACGTCCTCCGCGCCCTGGAAGTTCGTCGAGAAGCTGGCCGTGATGAGGCCGACGTCGACCAGGTCGCTGGCCGGGACCCCGGTGATCGGGCTGGTGACGATGGAGTCCGGCTGCCCGACGACCATGTCGTAGAAGAAGACGTCGTCGAAGTTCCCGAAGAGGCCTTCCGCCGGCGGGTCCGAGAACGGCCGCAGCACGGCGGCGTCGCGGTCCTCGAAGTGCTCCTCGAGCACGATCGAGTCAGCGGGCAGCTCCTGGGGCGGGATGCGCTGCTGCGATCCGGTGAGGTCCACGAAGTCGAGGGCGAAGGTGAGCGTCAGGCCGGTGGTGGGATCCTTCTCCTCCGTCGACTGCGACTCCTCGGCCGGCAGCAGGATCCCCGCCTCCCCCTGCCCGCCGGCGGCCTCGGTCGAGGGCGCGGGTGTCGAGGGCGCGGGTGTCGAGGGCCCGGATGTCGAGGGCCCGGATGTCGACGGCGAGGCGGGCCGCAGCTCCCCTCCCCCGGCGCTGGGCGTGCCGTCAGCGGTGACCGTCTCGGACGGCGCTGCCGCGGTGGGTGCCGCTGACGTGGCGGGCGGCGGCGCGGACGGGGACCCCTCGTCGGCGATGTCGTCGGACCCGCCCCCGCAGGCGGCGAGGACGACGGCCAGCGTGAGCGCGACGAGGGTGACTGCGGGTGAGGGCACGTGCACGCCGAGACGCTAGCCGTTCGTCGCGTGGGGCGGCGAACGCCGCACGGCCGGTCGGCCAGGCCGGTCGGCCAGGCCGGTCAGCCGGGCCTGTCTGCGGGCCGCTCAGCGCGGCGCGTACGGCAGGTGCGTGACCGCCAGCCCCGCCGCGTGCTGGCCTGCCTGCAGCAGGCGCGCGAGGGCCTGCGGCGTCGGCGGCCGTTCAGTGGGGTCCTTGGCCATCGCGGCGTGCAGGACGTCGGCGATCGCCCGGGGCACTCCGGTCCCGACCAGGTCCGGCGGCGGCTCCTCCGCCAGACGGCGCATGAGGGTGCTGAACCCTGGGTCGTCGTCGCAGAAGGCCGCGCACCCACGGATCGCCGCGACGAGCGTGGCCGCGAGGCCGTAGACGTCGGCGGTCGGGGCCGGCTCAGCGCCGTCGAACGCCTCCGGCGGCGCGTAGGCCACCGTCGCCATCACCATCCCCGGGCTCGTCTGGTCGACGCCGTCCACCAGGTGTGCGATGCCGAAGTCGGCGGGCATCGGCCGCCCGTAGCGGTCGAAGATGACGTTGTCCGGCTTGAGGTCGCGGTGGAGGATCCCCTCGTCGTGGGCGGTCTGCAGGGCCCCGGCGATCTCCACCCCGACCTCGATCGCGTTCGGCCAGGGCTGGGCCCCGGTCGCCGCGATCCGATCCCCGAGGGAGCCGCCCTCGAGCAACGGCATCACCAGGCAGGTGCGACCGTCCGCGGCGGAGACCATGTCGTGGACGACCACCACGTTCGGGTGCCCGGACAACCGGCCCATCGCCGCGGCCTCCCGGGCGAACCGAGCGGCTGCCCCCGCGGGGTCCCAGGCGCGGCTGAGCACCTTGATGGCGACGGCGCGCTGCAGCTCGTCGTGCCAGGCCCGGTAGACGGTGCCGAAGCCGCCGGAGCCGAGCTCGACGAGGTCGGTGAACTCCTCGAGCACCGGCACGCCCTCGTCCACGTCCCCGACCGGTCCCAGCACGCGGTCAGACTAGCGCCGCGGGCAGGTCACTCGAGCCGCTGCCACATGCGCGCCGCGAGGGGCAGGAACACGACCACGATGACGACCGCCCACCCGAGCCCCCACAGGAGGTTCGTCTGCACGCCGGTGCAGAAGTCGATCGCGTCGGCCGAGGTGCCGCAGGGGTGGCCGCCGACGGTCAGGGACCGGACGGCGTCGGCCACGCGCGAGAGGGGGTTCTGCGTCGCGAACGCGGTGAGCCAGCCGGGCATCGTCGCGGGGACGACGAACACGCTGGACGCGAACGCGAGCGGGAACAGCCAGACGAAGCCCGCCCCCTGCACCGCCTCGGGCTCCTTCAGCGCCAACCCGATGAAGGCGGCGATCCACGCGAACGCGAAGCTGAACGCGGCGATCAGCCCCAGGGCGGCGACTGCCTGGACGACCGACGTGGTGATCCGGAAGCCGACCACGTAGGCGACGGCGAGCATCACCAGCAACGACAGCAGGTTCACGAACGCGTCGGACAGGACCCGGCCGGCCAGCACGGCCGCCCGCGCCATCGGGAGGGACCGGAAGCGGTCGATGATGCCGGCCTTCAGGTCCTCGGCGATGCCGATGGCCGTGCCGACCGTCGCGAAGGTCACCGACTGCACGATGATGCCGGGCATCAGGTACTGGACGTAGTCGACGCCAGGGGTGGGGATGGACCCGCCGAACACGTAGCGGAACAGCAGGACAAACATGACTGGCTGGATGAAGATGAACACCGCGATCTGCGGCTGGCGCTGGTAGCGCCGCAGGTTGCGCCCCATCAGCACGACCGAGTCGTGGAGCGCGGCGCGGAGACCCTCCCGCGGGATCGTCGGGGCGGGGATGGCGGTGGGGACGCTCACCGCCCGACCTCCGCGCTGACGCGCCGAGGTCGCCCCCCGGCCGGTCCGCCGACCGCTCGCAGGCTCGCGCTCACCGGGCCGCCTCCATCTCCGCAGCCGAGCCCTCGGCGGTCCGGCCGGTCAGGCTGAGGAACACGTCGTCCAGGCTGGCCCGGCGGAGGGAGAGCTCGTCCAGGCGGATCCCCGCGTCGTCGAGCACCCGGACGGTGTCGACCAGGTGGTCGTCGTCGGCGTCCACCGGGAAGCTGATCGTCCCCCGGTCGGCGTCTGCGCTGACCTCGCCTGCGGCGAACGGTGCCACCAGGCGGTGCGCCTCCTCGGTGCGGGCGGGGTCGAGCACGGTGAACTCGATCCGCTCACCGCCGACCTGGTCCTTCAGCTGGCGCGCGGTGCCCTGCGCGATCGCCCGACCGCGGTCGATCACGAGGATCTCGTCGGCCAGGGCGTCGGCCTCCTCCAGGTACTGCGTGGTGAGGAGGAGGGTGGTCCCGTCCGCGACGATCTCACCGATCACCGACCACAACGACCGGCGGCTGGCGGGGTCCAGGCCGGTCGTCGGCTCGTCGAGGAACAGCACGTCCGGCCGGGCGACCAGGGACGCTGCCAGGTCCAGGCGACGGCGCATGCCACCCGAGTAGGTCCGGGACGGGCGGCCGCCGGCCTCCGTCAGCCCGAACCGGGCCAGCAGCTGCCGGGCACGGGTGCGGGCATCGGCCTTCGCCAGGCCGTTGAGCCGCCCGATCATCGTGAGGTTCTCCGCCCCGGTGAGGTGCTCGTCCACCGCGGCGTACTGCCCGGTGAGGCCGATCCGCTTGCGGACCTCTGCCGGCTGCGCGGCGACGTCGAAGCCGGCCACGCGGGCCGTGCCCGCTGTGGCGGGCTGCAGCGTGGCCAGGATCCGCACCGCCGTCGTCTTGCCGGCCCCGTTCGGTCCCAGCAGCCCGAGGACGCTCCCCCGGGGGACCGACAGGTCCAGGCCGCACAGCGCCTCGGTCTCGCCGTAGGTCTTGACCAGCCCCGACGCCTCGATCGCCGTTCCTGCCATCACCACCTCCTCCACCCCCTGCCGACACGGCAGGGAACCGTACACCATACGGTTGTTGCTCGCAGCGGTGGTCGGGGGGCTGGGTGCGGTGGTCGGTGATCAGCCGAGCGCGGCCAGTGCCCGCTCCAGCCGGTCCCGGGCGTCTGCGGCCACAGGCGCGAGGGCGTCGCCCGCGAGCTCGACCATCGCCCGCGGATCGGCGGCCGCGACCTCGCTGCCGCCGCCCTCGGCTGCCCGGACGACCACGTTGCAGGGCAGCAGCGCCCCGATGTCGCGGTCCGCGGCGAGCGCCTGGTGCGCGAGCGGCGGGTTGCACGCACCGAGGATGGTGTAGTGGCCGACGTCCTCGCCGAGCTTCTCGAGCAGGGCGGCGCGCACGTCGATGGTGCTGAGGATGCCGAAGCCCTCGGCGGCGAGCGCGTCGCGGACGCGGGACTCGGCGGTCGCGGGGTCGTCGGTGAGGGACACGGTCATGGCGTAGGTGGACATGCGTCGCTCCTAGCTGTCGGGGGTGACGACGGGACGTGGCGCACGGGGCGCGCCGCTGTCCCAGTCGTCGTCGATCAGGACCACGTCCTTGCCCGCCCGGGCCATCAGGGACGCACCGATCGAGGACCGGTAGCCGGACTGGCAGTGGACCCACAGCTCCCGGTCGTCCGGCAGGTGGTGCGCCTCGGCGGCGATCCGCTCGAGCGGCAGGTGGACCGCACCCTCGAGGTGCCCCTGCGCCCACTCGTCGGGACGGCGGACGTCGACCACCAGGACGTCGTCCGCGGCGGGCACGTCGCTGAACGACGCGACCCGGTAGGTGGTGACGGGGGCCTCGGGGCCGAGGGCGTCCGGCACGCCGACCGCCATCCCGAGCGGCCGGTCGAGCCCGATGCGGACCAGCTCGCGCTGGGCGGTGGCGATCTGCTCGGCGGTGTCGGCCAGGAGCGTGATCGGGGTGCCCCAGGGGATCGCCCAGCCGACGTAGGTCGCCATGCTCCCGGACGCCTCGGCGCTGATCGATCCGGCGACGTGCGCTGCGGCGAACGCCCGGCGGTCGCGGACGTCGAGGACCCAGTCGCCGCGGTCGATGCGAGCCAGGACCTCGGCCAGGTCGCAGGTCTGCGGAGGCGACAGGTCAGGGGCCTGCGGGCCGGCGAGGTTCAGCGGTCCCATGTGGGCGTAGTACGGCGGGTGGGCGGTCAGCCCGGCGAGGAGGGTCTCGACGAAGGCGTCCTCGTCGTCGGTGGTGCAGGCGATGTTCTCGCGCCGCTCGTCCGCGATGGTCCCCGCGTCGCGGTCACCGCCGCCGGCGGAGGCGCAGAACGACCCGAACCCGTGCGTCGGGTACACCGCGGTGGTGCCGTCGAGCGAGCCGGCGAGGCCCCGCACCGAGCTGTGCTGAGCCCGGCTCAGGGCATCGGTGTGCGCGGGTCCGAGGAGGTCGGTGCGACCGACCGTGCCGTACAGCATCGACCCGCCGGTGAACACCGCCTCGTCGCCGTCGTGGGCCACGACGTAGGACAGGTGGGTGTGGGTGTGGCCCGGCGAGCTGACGGCGCGGACCGCGAGATCCCCCACTGCGACCACCCCGCCGTCGGCGATCGGCTCGCGGTCGAAGGTGACCGGGTCGTCGCCGTTCACCAGGTACCGGGCGCCGGTCATCCGCGCCAGCGCCAACCCGCCGCTGACGTAGTCGTTGTGGATGTGGGTCTCGAGCACCGCCACCAAGCGCACGTCCAGGTCCGCGAGGGTGGCCAGGACGCGGTCGACGTCGCGCTGGGGGTCGACGACCACCGCGACCTGGCCGTCGTCCACGACGTAGGACCGGTCACCCAGCCCCTCGGTCGAGATGGTGGTGATCCGCAACGTGCGCTCCGCTCCCCTGTCGACGATCCGCGGTGTGTGCAAATATATCCGGACATTTGGTCCGGGCAATCAGCTGCTGGGGTCGAGGACCTCCGCGCCGATCGGGCTGGCGGCCGGCCACGTGGTGGTCACCGCGATCCGGCTGCTGCGCAGCAGCGTCAGCCGGCACTCGATGACCCGGTCGGCGTGGCTCGTGACCCGCTCGATGCGGAGCAGGGCCTCGTCGTCATCGAGCTCGAGCACGTCGCGCATCGACGCGTCCGGCGTGACCGCCTGGATGTGCTCACGCCCGGCGGCGGGTCGGATGCCGGTCCGAGCTGCGAGCTCGTCGTAGAGGGAGGTGTGCTCGAACGACGCGTCGAGCAGCGGCCGTCCGATGTCGGGGGCCAGCCACGCGGTGTCGAGGGCGAGCGGGATGTCGTCCATGAACCTGAGCCGCTCCAGGTGCACCAGCGGCGTGGCCGGGTCGAAGCCGAACCGGCCGGCTGCGTGCGGGTCCGGCCGGAGGTCGAGCGCGAGCACCTGGCTGTGCTGGGTGTGCCCGGCGTCCTCGACCGCGGCGAACAGGTTGTAGAGGGCGCCGAGGGGCTGGGTGACGCTGCTGCGCGTCACGGTGCTGCCCCTCCCCCGCTCGCGCTCGACCACCCCGCGGGCCTTCAGGTGCCGGACCGCCTCGCGGACGGTGTGCCGGCTGGTGCCGTAGTGGTCGACGAGCTCCCGGTCGGTCGGGAACCGCTGCTCGAACTCCCCGGCCGTCAGACGGCGCTCGAGGTCGTCGAGCACCTGTCGCCACAGCGGCACCTTCTCAGCAGCGGATGGCACCAGCACCTCCTCGTCGGCGTGCCAGGCTAGCCGTCGGCCCGCGCGGTCGGCGCGGGGGCATCGCGCCCCCGGCTGACGGGTAGGTCCCCGCCAGACGGACGAGCGGAGAGGAGCGCAGCGGTGCAGAGCGGTTCGGTGGTGATCCACGGCAGGCAGGTGGCGTTCCGCGTCGCCGGCGACGACGACCCCGGGACGCCGACGGCGCTCCTCGTGCACGGCATCACCCAGGACTCGGGCACGTGGACCCCGATCATCGACCGCCTGGCCTCCCGGACCCGGGTCGTCGCCGTCGACCTCCCCGGCCACGGCGGCTCGGACAACCCCGCGGGCGACCACTCGATGGGGGCGTACGCCTCGACGCTGCGGGACCTGATGCACCTGCTCGGGCGGCCGTCGGCGACCGTGGTCGGGCACTCCCTCGGCGGCGGTGTCGCCCTGCAGTTCGCCTACCAGTTCCCCGAGATGGTGGACCGCCTGGTGCTGGTGGACGCGGGCGGGCTGGGTCCTGAGGTCAGCCCGCTGCTGCGGGCGGCGTCCCTGCCCCTGGCCAGCCCGGTGATCGCCGGGCTCGCGCGGGTCGCCCGTGCCGCCGGCCGCCTGCCCGGGGGTCGTGGAACCGATCTGGACGGCATCCGCCAGGGCCTGGCGGGCCTCGTCGACCCCGACGCGCGACGCGCGTTCGTGGGCACCGTCCGCGCCACGATCGGTCCGCGCGGCCAGCGCGTCTCCGCCACCGACAAGCTCTACCTGGCCCGGGAGGTGCCCACCCTGCTCCTGTGGGGCGCGGACGACCCGGTCATCCCCCTGGCGCACGGGCGCGCCGCCCACGAGCGGATCGCCGGCAGCGAGATCGAGGTCATCGAGGGGGCGGGCCACTTCCCCCACCTCGACGAGCCGGACCGCGTGGCCGCGCGCATCCTCACGTTCGTCGACGCCACCGACCCGTCGGACATCACGTCCGCCGAGTGGGCGGCTGTGCTCCGCGCCGAGGCCGAGGCGACGGCCGGGGCCGACGTCCAGGCCGGCGCGACACGCGGGTGAGCGAGGAGCCACCGCTCGCGCACGGGGGCAGCGGCTGGCGGCGGGCACTGCAGGTCGCGCGCGCCGCGGGACTCGAGGCCCTGCACCGCTCCCGCCGCGCGGACCTCGCCCTGATCAGCGCCGGCCTCACCTTCTACGCCGCCCTCACCCTCGTGCCCCTGGCGCTGTGGGCCTTCTACGGCGCCGGCGTCCTCCTCGGACCCGACCGGGTGATCGCGATCGCCGACGACCTGTCCCGCTTCCTCGAGGGGCCCCTCGGCATCGACGAGCTCGTGGAGGAGCTCGCGCGGATGGGCCCGGGCCTCGGCCTCAGCTCCCTCGCCGCGTCGCTGCTGGCCGCCCTCACGTACGGCGAGGGACTGCTCCGAGCGATCTCGACCTACCACGACGCGGCGCCGCGCTCGGGCTCGGCCTGGCGCGGGCGCGCGATGGTCGTCCCCTACGTGCTCGTCTACCCGGGGCTGGCCGCCGTGGCGCTGCTGGCCGTCGACGGCGTCGACCGGCTGGTGGGCGAGGGGGCGGGGGCCTGGGTGCTCGGCACCTACCTCACCTTCCTGGTCGGCTGGGCCCTCCTCACGCTGCAGCTGGCCTTCCTCTACCGGGTGTTCGCCCCGGGGTCGCCGTCCTCCCGGGCCCTCGCGTGGGGGGCGGGGGCGACCGCGTCCTTCCTCGCCGGCATGTCGCTCGGCTGGGTCCCGGTGCTGCGGCTCGGGGTCGGGGTGGGCCGGGCGTTCGGGGGATCCGAGGCGGTGGGGCGCCTGGTCCTGATCGGGATCTACCTCCTCGCGTTCCAGGTCGTCCTGCTGACCGGCCACCACCTCGTCAGCGCGCTCGACGCCCGACGGTCGCGGACAGCTGGGCCCTGACCTGCGCGACCGCACGCGACCAGGTGCCGCCTCCGCGGTGCGGGTCGGCGAGCCAGTCCGCGCAGGCGGTGTCGTCCTCGGTCACGCCGGTCGCCACGTCGGCTGCCGCGGCGGCCAGCAGCGCGCCGGCGCGCGGGACCGCGACCGGGGCGCCGTCGAGGTGGCCGACCAGGACCCGGTCCGCGTCGTCGAGGGCGGCGTCGTCGACGGCGGTCCGCCGCCGTGCCGCCAGGTGGTCGGCGGCCGCCAGGAGGACCCCGGCGTCCGCCGCGGGCACGGTGGCGGCGATCTCCCCACCGAGCTCGACCAGGTGGCGCTCGAGCAGCCACGAGGGCATCCCGCGGACGGCGAGGACCACCGCCAGCCACTCGACCTGCTCGCGGACCACGCCGGCCGGGCGGGTGACGAGCCCGGCCAGCCAGGCGCTGTCGCTGCCGGTGAAGCGCCGGCCGCGGGAGCCGTAGCGCATCTCGTAGTACGGCATCGCCGCCAGGGACCGGTGGCCGGCGCGGATGGCCGCGCGCAGGAGGGGCTCGTCGGTGGCGATGACGTGCCGGCCCGCCTCGACGTTGACCACCCGGGCGTCGGCGCGCCGCTCGTCGTCACGCCGTCCGAGTCCGACCACGACGTGGGCGACCGCCTCCGCGACCCATCCAGCCAGGTCGCCGGCCAGCGCGGGGGGCGGCTCGACCGGCCCATCGGCCCCGAGCGCCCGCAGCCACGCCGCGACCGGACCGGCCTGGTCGGGTCGCGCGTCGACGAGGAGCCGCAGCTGCTCGGCCCCGACGACCGCAGCCACGGTCGCGGGGTCGCTGCGATCCCCTGCACGGCCGGCCACGGCGTGCAGGTCCAGGAGGGCCGCGGCCTCGGCGACCCGCTCGCGGGGGAGGTCGTCCAGGCGCGGCACGTCGCTCGTCGGGGTCGTCACCTGCCCGAGGATGACCGCTCGCGAGCGGTCGCGCCATCACACGAACTCACCCGATTTCGGCCGAAGTCGTGTACTGTCGTCGGCATGCACGACCGTGAGGACGACCTGGCCGACCTGATCATGCGACGCCTGCACGAGCTCGGCCTCAGCCAGAGCGCCCTGGCGCGGGAGGCGGGCATCAGCGCCGACACCGTCCGGAAGGTCCTGCGGGGTGAGGGCCAGTCCTTCCGCCGGCTGACGCTCTCGTCGCTGTCCCAGGCCCTCGGCTGGCCGCCCGACGCCCTCGAGCGGCTCTTCGACGGGCACGACAACCCCTGGGCCGACCGCCCGCGGCGTCCGTGGGCCGCGGCGACCACCCGCGACGCCGACCCTGCCGACCCCGGCACCGTCGACGCCCACCCCGACCCGGCCGACGCTCACGACGTCGACGCCGAGGCGCAGCCGGCGACGGGAGCGGACCACGCCGACGACCGCGACCAGGTCGTGGACGACGACCTGGTGCGCCGCATCGCCCGCCTGGAGCGGCTCGTCGGGGACGAGCGGCCCGGGGACCCCGGAGGGGACCTGGACGACCTGCGGCGCCGGGTCGCCCGGCTCGAGGACCTGGCGCTCGACCGCCTCGCGCGGACCTGACGCGGTCGGCGCCGCGGTGCGCGGCGTCCCGGGACGGGCATGACGTCCGTGGACCCGTCCACGGACCCCGTCACGAGGAGACCGAATGCTGCTGGCCGCGCAAGCCGAGACCCAGGCGAGCGGGCTGTTCGGGTGGATCCTCGACGTCATCGAGGCGCTGGGACCCATCGGCGTCGCCGCGATGGTGGCGCTCGAGAACGTGTTCCCACCGATCCCGAGCGAGCTGGTGCTGCCCTTCGCGGGCTTCGTGATCGGCCAGGAGGGGTCGACCCCGTGGACGATGGTGCTCGCCTCCACCCTCGGGGCGGTCGCCGGGGCGGTCGTGCTGTACGAGCTGGGTCGCTGGGCGGGGCTGGAGCGCACCCGGCACTGGCTCGTCCGCCTGCCGCTGGTGGAAGCCAACGAGGTGGACGGCTCCATCGACTGGTTCCGACGCCACGGGACGGGGTCGGTCCTGGTCGGTCGCTGCGTCCCCGTGGTGCGGAGCCTGGTGTCCCTGCCCGCCGGCGCCGCCGGCATGCACCGCGGGCAGTTCCTGGCGCTCACGACCGTCGGGTCGGCGGTGTGGAACACCATCTGGGTGTGGGCGGGCTACCTGCTCGGCAGCCGCTGGCAGCAGGCGGCGCGGTACTCCGACTGGATCAGCTACGCGATGTGGGCGGCGCTCGTCGCCCTGGTGGCCCGCTTCGTCTGGCGACGGCGGGACCGCATCGGCAGCTGAGCACCGCCTGCGGCCCGCGCCTACCCGACGGCCGCCGCCGCCTCGCCCAGCGCGGCGAGGTAGTCGTCCAGGCCCCAGGTGAGCGACAGCGCGGTCGGCGGGGAGACGGCCGCGACCAGCGGGGCCCCCTCGATCACCGCGACGCGGCCGTCCTGGACCTGCGCCATCTGAGCCGTCGGCCCGTCGGTGAGGAAGGCCGTCGTGTCCTCCGGCGTCTCGGCGTACACGACCAGGACGTCGCTCTCGATCTCGCCGATCTGCTCGTAGCTGAGCGTGTAGAAGAACGTCGACTCCTCGGTGTCGAGCTCGTCCACGCTCGGTGCGACCTCCATGCCGAGGTCGGTCAGGAACTCCACCCGGGGGTCGGCGGACCGGTAGACGTAGAACGTCCCGTCGGCGTCGACGACGTTGGCGACGGTGAGCCCCGCGAGCTCCGGGTGCGACTCCGCGGCGTCCGCGATCGTGGCCTCGATGTCGGCGAGGAGGACCTCCGCCTCGGCGTCGAGACCCAGGGCCTGGCCGGTGCTCGCGACCACGTCCCGCCACGGGGTGGACCACGCCTCGCCGGGGTAGGCGACGGTCGGCGCGATGGCCGAGAGCAGCTCGTGGTCCTCGGCGGTGATGCCGGAGTACTGGGCGAGGATCACGTCGGGGTCGGCCGCGGCGATCGCCTCGAAGGGGACCTCCTCGGAGTTGGGGAGGACCTCGGGGAACTCCGCGCCCGCGGCCTCCACCGCCTCCACGACCCAGGGCAGGCGGCCCTGCTCGTCGCCGCCGTAGGCCTGGTGGGGGATCGCGACGGGGACGACGCCCAGCGCGACCGCGGCATCGGCGGTCCCCCAGCCCCAGGTCACCACGCGCTCCGGCGCGGCCTCGATCGTCGTCTCGCCGAAGGCGTGCTCGATCGTGACGGGGAAGTCGCCGGCGGCGGACTCCGTCGGGCCGGCATCCTCCGTCGCGCCTGTGGTGGGTGCGGGGTCGGTGCCCGGCTCGGCTTCGCCGGCAGGGTCGTCGCCACCGCAGGCCGAGGCGAGGAGGGTGAGGGCCAACAGCAGGGCGAGGGCGGTGACGGGGCGCACGCGACGGCGTGCCCCCGTGAACGGGCGTGGCATTGGACGGTGTCTCCGGGGAGGGGCTGGCAGGCAATCTTAGGTATACCTAACCTGCCTACCGCCGAGCAAGTCGGCCCGTCCCGCCGTGGATCAGACCCGCGCCCCGAGGATGCCGCCGATGGCCGAACCGGGCGCGGGGAGGTTGTCGACGGTGGTGAAGGCCGGGCGGTGGACGGCCTCGATGGCCGTGACGACGCGGCGGGCGTCGCGGCGCCGGACCGAGGAGAGCACCATCGCGACCTCACCGTCCCGCCCCTCACCGAGGAACACCGTCGCGCCGTGGCCGAGCGCGCGGATCGCGTCTGCGGACCGGGCGGCGTGGGCCGGCGGGACGAAGGCCCGGACGGTCACCATGCCGAGCCGCAGGCGGTAGACCGCCTCCATGCCGACCACCGTGCCGAGGCCCATGCCGAGGATGAAGCCGGCGATGCGCGGCGGGGACAGGTCGGTCAGCACCAGGCTGAGGGCGGTGATGATCACCGAGGCCTCGACCAGGGCGATCATGCCCGCCGGCAACCGACGGCCCGACACGACGAACACCGTGCGGAAGGTCTGGAGGAGGACCTCGGAGGTCTTGAGGACGACGACCACCAGCATCGGGACGAGGACGTCCGCCATCAGGGCGACGAGGTCGGGGGGGAGGGTGGGGAAGAGCGGTGCGCTGGTCATGGCGCCGAACTGGTCGTCACCTGGCGGGGTCTGCTGAAGTGGTGCGCCATCGTCCGGTGGGACACCCCGCCCGCGACGGGCTCGCGGCACGCCGGCGAGCCAGGACGGGGGTCGAGCCAGGACGGGGTCTGAGCCAGGACGGGTCTGTCGACTTCGTTGCGCCCTTCGAGACATTCCCGACAGACCTCGGCCGTGCGGTCCCGGGTGGCATGGAGCCCTGTCGTCTTCGTTGCGCAGATCGGAACGAAGACGACAGACCGCGCCGAGCCGGTGGCCATCGCCGCGCCTTCCCGGGGCCACGACCGGGGTCGCGCGAGCGACCATGACCGCGCCCTCGACGAGGCGCGTCAGCCCGACGCCCCGAGCACCGCGAGGGCGCCCCCGACGACGACGATCGCCAGCAGCCCGAAGGCCAGCGCCGCGAAGCGGTAGTCGCGGCGGTCGACCCAGCGGATCCCGAGCCACAGGACCCTGAGGAGCGGCACGACGACCACGACCGCGACGGCGGCCCAGGCCAGGACCTCGCCCGGGAGCCCCGGCACCACCGCGCCCGCGACGCCGAGCACGAGCGCGACCAGCGCCGCGCGCTGCAGCACCGCGGCCATCACCCCGTTGGCCCGGGGCTGGACGTCGAAGGGCCGGTCCTGGCGGACCATCAGCCCGTCACCACCAGGACGACGGCGACGCCGACGAGCAGGACCCCGAGGCCCGTCCGGATCACCGCCACCGGCGCGCGGGACTGCAGGGCCGCGCCGACCTGCCCGCCGAGGAGGCTGCCCGCGATCACCGCGGCCGCGGCCTGGGGGTCGACGCGCCCCTGGAGGACGAAGACGACGAGCCCCGCCGCGGCGGTGACCCCGATCGTGAACGTGGTCGTCGACGCGGCGACCTTGAGCGGGATGCGCATGACGTCGGTGGTCACCGGGGTCTTCAGGAACCCGCCGCTGGCCCCGGCCACACCGGCGATGACGCCGGAGACCCACATGAGCGCGAGGGCGACCGGCAGGCGCGCGGCGCGGTACGGGACGGGCTCGTCCTCCGGTGGCGCGACCCCGGCGATCTGCCCCGGCCACTCCCCCACCGTCTGGTCCTGCACCGTCGCGCCCGGCCCCCGGCGCCCGCGCGTCCGCAGCATCGCCGCGGCGGCGAGGACGGCGACGGTGGCGAGACCCCAGGTGAGCACGCGCTCCGACACGATCCCCGAGCCGAGCGCCCCCGTGGTGGCGCCGAGCGTCGCGGCGGCCTCGGTCGTCACGCCGAGGCGGTGGTTGACCGTCCGCTCGCGGAGCTGCAGCCCGCCCGCCGCGATCGACCCGGCCGCCACCGACACGAGCCCGAGCGGCGCAGCCTCCGCCGCGGGCATCCCGGCGACCGCCAGCGCCGGGACCAGGAGGACCGCGCCGCCGAGGCCGCCGAGCGCGCCGATGCCAGCGGTGGCGAACGCCGCCGCGACGAGCACGAGGGAGAGCACGCCGTCCCCGTCAGTGGCGCGGGGCTCAGTGGCTCAGGACGTGCGGCTCGCCGTCATCAGCCTCCATCGGCAGGTCCGCGGCGGCCCAGGCGAGCATGCCGCCCTCGACGTTCGCCGCCCGGTAACCCGCCCGGGAGAGGGCCATCGCCGCCTGTCCGGACCGCGCGCCGCTGCGGCAGACGAACAGGTACCGGACCTCGGGGTCCCACGTGGCCGCGCCGAAGGCCGACAGGGGCACGTGCGTCGCGCCGGGCGCGCGTCCCGCGGCCCACTCGTCCTGCTCGCGCACGTCGACCAGGACGGCGTCCTCCCCGGCGGCGTGCGCGGTGTGGACGTCGACGTGCTCCATGGTGGCTCCCTTCGTCTGGACCGCGGGGTGCGGCACCTCGGATCGTACGGACCACGTGCGCCGGATGCTCCGAGCGCCGGGTCGGATGGCGTGACCACACCCCCACATGGGGGAAGGAGCGGGACGTGGACTGGCTCGCCGCCGAGGGGTACGAGGGAGCCCGCTGGCTGCTCACACGGCTGGTCGGGGCCCTCTACGCGCTCGCCTTCGCGAACGCGGCCCTGGGGTGGCGTGGCCTCCTCGGCGACGACGGCCTCCTGCCCGCGCGTCGGGTCGTGGAGCGGCTCGACCCCCGGCACCAGCTCACGGTCTTCGCGTGGCGGTACTCCGACGACCTCGTGGTCCGCACCTGCTGGGCTGCGGCCGCGGTGTCCCTGGCCATGGCGCTCGGGCTCCCCCAGCGAGGACCGTCCTGGGTGCCGCTGGCCCTCTGGCTGGTCCTGTGGGCGCTGTACCTCTCGATCGTGACGATCGGCCAGATCTGGTACGCGTTCGGGTGGGAGACCATCCTCCTCGAGGCGGGGTTCGTCGCCGCCTTCCTCGGCAGCGATGCCGACGTCCCCTCCTGGGCGGCGATCCTCGCGGTGCGGTGGCTCCTCTTCCGCATCGAGTTCGGGGCCGGGCTGATCAAGCTGCGCGGCGACGCCTGCTGGCGTGATCTCACCTGCCTCGACTTCCACCACGAGACCCAACCGATCCCCGGCCCGCTGTCGTGGTGGGCGCACACCCGGCCGGGCTGGTGGCACCGCGTGGAGGTCGCCGGCAACCACGTGACCCAGCTCGTCATGCCCGTCGGGCTGTTTCTGCCCCAACCGGTCGCCGGGATCGCCGCGGTGTCGGTGATCGCGACGCAGGGCTGGCTGATCCTGACCGGGAACTTCGCGTGGCTGAACGCGGTGACCGTCGTCCTCGCCCTCAGCGCGGTGCCGGATGCGTGGCTCGGCTGGCTGCCCGTCGACACCGCGGGCGACGGCGGGCTGCCCGCCTGGCTCGGGGCCGTCACCCTGGCGGTCGCCGCGATGGTGCTGGTGATGTCGTGGCGCCCGGTGCGGAACATGATGAGTCCCGACCAGCTGATGAACGCGGCGTTCAACCGGTTCAGGCTCGTCGGCACCTACGGAGCCTTCGGGTCCGTCACCCGGACCCGCTACGAGATCGTGCTGGAGGGCACCGACGCCGAGGATCCCGACGCACCGGACACCGAGTGGCGGACGTATGCGTTCAAGGGCAAGCCCGGCGACCCGGCACGCCGCCCACCGCAGGTCGCGCCCTGGCACCTGCGCCTCGACTGGCTGATGTGGTTCGCCGCGATGACGCCGCACGCCGGACGTCACGACGTCTGGTTCCGCCGCCTGGTGGAGGGGCTCCTCGAGGGGCGGCCGGCCATCCGCCGTCTCCTCGCCCTGGATCCCTTCAGCCCGAGCCAGCCGCGGTGGATCCGCGCGCGCCGCTGCCGCTACCGCTTCACCACCCCCGACGAGCGGCGTGCGACCGGTGACTTCTGGGTGGTCGAGCCGGTCGGGGAGTTCCTGCCGCCGATCCGTCGACCGCCCACCCGCCGGCACACCGCCTGAGCGTCACCGGCAGGCGTCGACGAGCTCGGCGAAGCGCTGGGCGTTGCGGACCGCGTGGCCGTCGTAGTCGTTGTTGAAGTACACGAACGCGTCCTCACCTCCCGCCACGATCGCGGCGACCCGCTCCGCCCACGGGCGCAGCTCGTCGTCGGCGTAGTCCCACCGGTAGGGGTCCTCGCCCAGGCCGTGGAACCGCAGGTACCCCCAGGCGGTGGTGGCCCGCGCGGGCTGCGGCACGTCGGCTGCCGACGTCCACACGCGCGCGATGCCGTGGGCGGCGAGGACCTCGTCGACGTCGTCGGCGGTCCAGGACGGATGGCGGAACTCCACCGCGTGCCGGGTCCACCCCGGCAGGGTGCCGGCGAAGCGCGCCAGCCGGGCCGGATCGTGGTGGAGGTTCGGGGGGAGCTGCCACAGGATCACCCCGAGGGTGGCACCCAGCCCGCGCAGCCGCCCCGTGACGAGCTCGACCGACCCCTCGAGCCGGTCCCCGCCGATCTTGAGGTTGTGGGTGGTGAACCGGCTGCCCTTGGCCGCGTAGCAGAACCCCTCGGGGGCCTGCTCCCGCCACCCGTCGACCATCCGCTCGGTCGGCAACCGGTAGAACGACGCGTTGATCTCGACGGTGTCGAAGAGGGTGGCGTAGTGGCCGAACCACCGGCTCTTCGCCAGATCGTCGGGGTACACCACCCCTCGCCAGTCGTCGTAGTGCCAGCCGCTGGTCCCGATCCGGAGCATGGGCTCCCCCTACCCGGGGAAGGTGGAGCCCATGAGCAGCGGCAGCATCATCACCGACGAGCACGGCACGTTCGACATCGGCGGCGACATGACCGTCCGACGCATGGGCTTCGGGGCCCAGAGGAGCTCGTCATCGCGACCAAGGGCGGGTCGACCCGCCCGTCGCCGCAGGCGTGGGGACGCGACGGGTCCCCAGCCCACCTCCGGGAGGCGTGCGAGGCGAGCCTCCGCCGGCTCCGCCTGGACGTGATCGACCTGTACCAGCTGCACGGCCCCGATCCGGACGTGCCGTTCGCCGAGACCGTCGGCGCCCTCGCCGAGCTGCGGGACGCCGGGAAGGTCCGCCACGTCGGCTTGTCCAACGTCTCGGCGGACCAGCTCGCCGAGGCGCGGGACATCGTCCCGATCGCGAGCGTGCAGAACCGCTACAACCTCACCGACCGGTCGTCCGACCCGGTGCTGGACGCCTGCGCAGATGCCGGGCTCGCCTTCCTCCCCTACGTCCCCCTCGCCGGCGGCCGGATCGAGAACGACACCTCCGGCCGCCATAGCTCAGAACACGCGATGACCGTTGGACGCCGTCCGATCACGGAGTGTGAAGGCGCATGGGTTTCACCCGTGCCGACCAGGGCTATGACCTCGTCATGTTGATACTTGGGATCATCCTGATCATCGCCGGTGCCCTCCTGGACATCGGCATCCTCTACACCATCGGCGCGATCTTGGCCGTCATCGGCCTCGTGCTGTGGGTCCTCTCCTCGACGGGCCGCGCGTTCAGCGGGCGTCGCTTCTACTGACCGACCGGCCTCTACTGACCGACGACGAACCAGCCGGCCCCGGACGCGCCGCCGCCGGGGCCGCTGTCGTGCTCGCGTGTGGTCAGGCCGCTTGCGCCGGCCCGACGTCTCAGCTCGACGGGCGGGCGACCCGGTCGACGGCGTCGGCCACGTCCTCGTCGCCTGACACCACCTCGAGGGTCAACCCCGCCGAGGCGGGACGCTCGATCACGGCGGCCAGGACGGCCGCGACATCGGCTCGCGGGATCTCACCCGCATCGACGTGCCGCGCCAGCGCCACGCGGCCCGTGGACGGCTCGTCGGTCAACCGACCGGGGCGGATGATCGTCCAGTCGAGGTCGCTGTCCGCCAGGGCGGCGTCGGCGCGGCTCTTCGCCCGCAGGTACACGTCGAACACGTCGTCGCCGTCCGGCGGGTCGTCGGTCCCCATGGCGCTGACCATGACGTAGCGCCGGACACCGGCTGCTGAGCAGGCGTCCCGCAGCGCCACCGCGGCGCCGTAGTCGACGGTCTCCTTGCGGGCCGCGCCGCTGCCCGGGCCGGCCCCCGCGGCGAAGACGAGGACGTCGCAGCCCTCGAGGGCGGACGCGAGCTCGTCGGCTCCAGCGTCCTCGAGGTCGATGAGGTGCGGGGACCCGCCAGCGTCCTCCACGTCGGCGCGGTGATCGGGGTTGCGGATCAGCGCGCGGACCTCGTGGCCGTCCGCGGCGAGCAGCCGCGTCAGGTGCAGGGCGATCTGGCCGTGGCCTCCGGCGATGGCGATGCGAGTCATGCCCCCCTCGTGCCCGCGGCCGTCACGGGGCAAACGGTCAGCGGAGGTCGACCGCGGCCACCTGGCCGGCGCGCGTGCCGACGTAGAGCCGGCCGTCCCACACCGCGGGCGTCGACTCGATGCAGCCGTCGAGGGCGAGGTCCCACCGCGGGACCGGCGGACCGTCCTCGGTGAGGTCGAAGGCGTGGAGCACACCGTCGCAGGCGCCCTGGATCAGGACGTCGTCGACGACGACGGGGGAGGACCAGAGGTGGTCGCCGAGCTCGACGGACCAGCGCACCGCCCCGGTGTCCGCGTCCAGGCCGAGCAGGCTGCCGCCGGTTGTCGGGACGATCACGACGTCGCGCCACAGAGCAGGGGTGCCCCAGACCCCGGCGACGTCCGCACCCTCGGCGACCCGCGGGTCGGCGACGCCCCAGACGAGCGGGTCGGCCGCGTCCGGATCGAGGCGGACCACCTGGCCGACCTTGCGGCTGCGGGCGGTGTGGCGCTCGTACTCCGCGGCCACGACCAGGTCGCCGGTGGCCTCGTCGACCACGACGGTGGCGTCGGCGTCGTCGCCCACCCACCACCGGAACACCTGCCGGGGCTCCCCCTCCCCCACCAGGCTCGACAGGTCCCAGCCCTGCACGAGCCCGCCGGAGTTCACGAGCCAGACCACCCCGTCGTGGACGGCGACCGAGGACTCGATGGAGGTGTTGCGGTCGCCGAGGTCGGCGATCAGCTCGTCGTCCCACGAGGCGACGTCGGCCACGACCCTCGCGTCGAGGGCGACCAAGCCGTCGGGGCCGGTGTGACGGTCGAGGGCGGCCACGAACAGGCGGCTGTTCTCGCCGCCCACGACCAGGTGGTCGTCGACGACCA
>NZ_CAXQBR010000085.1 GCF_964222135.1 Euzebya sp. | reverse complement strand
CGGGCACGCTGGACCTCGGTGTCCTCGCCGTCGTCCTCTGCAGCCATCAACATCATCATCACACTCCTCCCGCCCTTCGCTGGTTTCCAGTCAACGACCCGGCAACAAGGAGTATGTCAGGTAGGGGGTCGCCGGTTCGATGATCTGTTCAACCTCGTGTGTGACCCCGCGTTCCTCGTCGTGGCGTGGAACCGGGTGAGGAGCAACAAGGGTGCCAACACCGCAGGGATCGACGGCGAGTCTGTTCGCTACGTCGAGACCCGACGAGGTCTGGAGGTGTTCTTAGACGACCTGCGTGGTCGGCTCAAGATGCGCACGTTCAGACCTCAGCCGGTCCTGCTTTGCGTCTGAGATCGTGCGGAAGATCGGCTGAGAAACTCCCCACATCTGGAAGGGTCGTCTGACCCCACCGGAGGTGGATCATGACAGCTAAGAACGGCGGCTCGAAGGGTCGCAAGCGGCGGATGCTGACGCCGCAGGAGAAGTACCAGATCTGGGTGGCCTACCTGGCCGGCGAGGGCAGCCAGGCGGAACTTGCCGACAAGTGGGGCGTGGACCGCTCCACGGTGGTGCAGCTGGTCAAGACCGCCAAGGACGGCGCGTTGGACCGCCTGGCGACGGCGCGCCCGGGACGGCCCGGCAAGACTGCCCGCGACGCCGAGTTGGAGGACGCCCACGCCGAGATCGAGCGGCTGCGCGCGACGGTGTGCGAGCAGGCCGTCGAGTTGCACCTGTACCGGGGACAATGAGGTTGGGACTGACCGTCGGCCCGGTCCCCGCCCGTGTGGACGCCACCGTCAAGGCCGGCCTGTTGGACCTCGTCGACCACGCCACCGAGCACGGCTGGTCGACGCGACGCGCCGCCGGGGTGTTGCAGATCAGCGATGACCGGCTGCGCCGCTGGCAGGCTCGCCGTGCCGCCGGCCACCCACTGGATGACACCGCTCCCGGGCCCACCGAGGCGCCGCATGCCCTGTTGCCGGCCGAGCGGGCCGCGATCATCGCGGTGTATGACCGGTGGGCCGACATCGACCGGTCGCACCGCAAGCTGGCGCACACGCGGCTCCCGAGAAGAGCTGGTGTGGGCGTCAGAGTCGACGTTCTGGCGGGTGTTGGCCGACGAGGGGCTGGTCATCCCCGCCCGTGCCCCGAGGGCGGCGACACCGCCGAAGCGGCCGTGGCCGGAGTGGGTGGAGTACCGGCCCTGCCAGGTGTGGGGCCACGACTTCAGCGCCTTCATGCCCGCCGACACCGACGCCCTGGCCATCCTGGATCTGGTGTCACGCAAGTGGATCACCACCCTGCTGTGCGGCCACGGCCAGGGGACAGCGGAGACCGTCACCGCCGCCTACACCGCCGGGCTGACCCTCGAAGGACTGATGCCGGCCATCGAGCAGCGGATGATCCAGCCCAACAGCGACGAGCGGCTGCCCGTGCTGCTGGCCGTCAGTGACAACGGGCCGCAGATGACGTCAGGGACCACCCGGGAGTTCATGGCCCTGCACGCCCTCGCGATGCACCTGGGCCGGCCCGGCACCCCGACCGACCAGGCGCACATCGAGAGCTTCTTCGGCCACGTCAAGGGTGAGTGGCCCCACCTGGAGCGCATCCGCGACCGGGCCACCCTCGCCGCCGCCCTGGAGGAGGTGCGCACCGAGTACAACACCGTCCGCCTGCACGCCTCCATCGGCTACGTCACCCCCGACGACGAGCACGAAGGCCGCGGCGAGCAGATCCGCAAGAAGCGACGGGAGGGGCTGAAGGCGGCACGCGCCGCCCGCATCGCCTACCGTCGATCCCAACCCCACGAATCGGCCTGACCGATGTGGGGAGTTTCCAGCCCGACGTACCGCATTATCTCAGAAGCACCTCAACATTCGCCACAATGTGGCCACATTCGCTGTATGCCCACATCGCCACATTCGCCACACGGTCGTACGTCGTGTGGCCGGAAGGGGTGGTCCAGTGAAGGACCGAGAATCACCGAGCAGATCCCGCGGCGGCCGGCGCAACCGGTGGACCGTTGCCGACGTTGCCAGTGAGGCCGGCGTCTGCAAGGAGACGGTTCGCCGGCGCATCGCGGACCGCACGATCCCGGCGGCTCGCGGAGCAGGAAACCGTTGGGAAATCACCGACGCTGCAGCACGCCGATACATCATCGATACCTGCGGCCCAGAAGCACTGAACGGCGCTGTCATCGACGGCCCATGGGTCGAGAAGCCGCACGACCCGCCGGACCCTGAACAGCAGCACGCTTCAGCGCGACGCGAGATCGCCGCACTGAGGCAACAGATCGCAGACCTCCGAGCACAGCGCGATGCCGCGGTACTGCGAGGCGACGTGCTACAGGCCTCGATTGACGCCGCGTTCCACGCGATGCGGCCGTAGCCAAACCGCCAGTTGGCGTCCCACCGGGTGGTGGAAGTAGGGGTCCGGCTGCCGGGACGGTGATGGCCACCGTGTAACCGTTCGTGAGGTCGTCCTACGGATCTCTCGAAAGGAGGCCACACGGTGGCCACCCCTGATCATGCCGACCTGACCGCGATCGCGTCGACGCTGTTGACTGACGATCACCGCATGCTGTTCCGCGACCTGCTGCAAGGTGCCCTGCAGCAGCTGATCGAGGACGAGTTGACCGCCTCGATCGGTGCGGCGCTGCACGAGCGGACCGAGACCCGCACGACCCACCGCAACGGGCACCGTCCCCGCACCCTGTCAACCCCGGCGGGTGACATCGAGCTGGCGATCCCCAAGACCCGGACCGGCAGTTTCTTCCCGTCGTTGCTCGAGCCGCGCCGCCGGGTTGATCAGGCGTTGTGGGCGGTGATCATGACCGCCTACGTGACCGGCACCTCCACGAGGAAGGTCGACGACCTGGTCCGCGCTCTCGGGGTCGACTCGGGCGTGTCGAAGTCGACGGTCAGCCGGATCTGTGGCGAGATCGACGAGCACGTCGAGGCGTTCCGCACCCGCACCCTGGCCCACACCACCTTCCCGTACGTGTTCTGTGACGCCACCTACGTCAAGGGGCGGGTGGCCGGCCGGGTCGTGTCCCGCGCGGTCGTGGTCGCCTTCGGCGTCGCCGCTGACGGCACCCGTGAAGTTCTCGGTGTGGACCTGGGCGACTCTGAGGACGAGGCGTTCTGGGGCCAGTTCCTCCGCGGGTTGAAGACCCGCGGGCTGACCGGGGTGCAGCTGGTCATCTCCGATGCACACGAGGGCCTCAAGCGGGCGGTCGCCCGCCACCTCCAGGGTGCGGCCTGGCAGCGCTGTCGGGTGCACTTCAACCGCAACGTCCTCGCCCGGGTCGGCAAGACCCACGGCGAGATGGTCACCGCCACCATCCGCACCATCTTCGTCCAAGCCGACGCCGACGCGGTGCACGCCCACCTCGGGGCGGTCGCTGACACCCTCAGAGGCCGGTTCCCCGACGTCGCCGACGCGCTGCTCGACGCCGAGGCCGACCTGACCGCCTTCGCGGCGTTCCCCAAGACCCACTGGCGGCGGATCTGGTCGACCAACCCCCTCGAACGGGTCAACAAAGAGATCAAGCGGCGCAGCAACGTCGTCGGCATCTTCCCCGACGACGCCTCCATCCTCCGCCTCGTCGGCGCCGTCCTGCTCGAACAACACGACGAGTGGCAAGTCGCCGAACGCCGCTACTTCTCAGACGAATCGATGAAGACCATCACCACCAACGACGTGATCGAGGTGACGCCGGCCACCACCGCGGCATAGCCTGCCCCCAACCTCACGAGCGGTGACCTCCCACTTCCACCACTCAACGGGACGCGACCAACCGCCACACCGCGCCACACCTGCGGTCACGTGCGGCGCACATGCGGCGCCACATGCACCACACCTGTGGTGACGTGCGGCCGCATCCCAAGGAGGCACCTCTGGTTGCGTCCGGCCCTGGAGGCATACCTGGGGTCCTAGAACCTCAGGGCGATCCATACCGGCCCCTGGCGATGCCGCCGCGGCGTGGCCCGGCCCACCGTGGATGCCCGACTAGGGCCGACCGTATGGGCCCGGGCCGGACACGCCGTGAAGGACGCTATCCAGAGCTATACCCAGATGTTGTGGATGAGAGGTTCGAAAACGAGGGCGGCGTACCCTCCCGAAGTCCTGAAGTAGATCGCCGGGTTGCAGCCCGGTGGGAGGAGTACGCCTGATGCTGACTGTAGTCCAACACGCCCCGGCTGGCGACCAGCCGGCCCTGACCGACCCCTCGACCGCGTCGACGTTGGATGAGATCTGCCGGCAGGCTGCCCAGCAGATGCTGGCCGTGGCGCTTGAGGCCGAACGCCGCGCCTACCTCGACGCCCATGCCCACCTGACCGACCACGAGGGTCACCGCATCGTGGTGGGCAACGGCCACCAGCCCGCCCGCGACGTGGTGACCGGCGCCGGACCGATCGAGGTCCGCAAGCCCCGCGTCCACGACCCACGCGAGGGCCACAAGTTCGCCTCGACGATCCTGCCGGCCTACATGCGCAAGTCCGCCAAGGTCACCGAGGTGCTGCCGTTGCTGTACCTGCGTGGCCTGTCCACCGGCGACTTCGCCCCGGCGCTGACGGAGTTCTTCGGCACCGACGCCGGCCTGTCCGCCTCGACCATCCAGCGGCTGACCGTGGACTGGCAGGCCGAGCACATCACCTGGTCGAAGCGGTCGCTGGCCGAGGTCGACTACGTCTACGTGTGGGCCGACGGGGTCCACGTCAACGTCCGCCTGCCCGACGCCGACGGCGACCAGGACGCCTTGTGCCTGCTCGTGCTTGTCGGCGTCCGCGCTGATGGGACCAAGGAGCTGATCGCTGTGGCCGATGGCTACCGGGAGGCCGCCGAGTCCTGGGCCGACATCCTGCGCGGTCTGCGGGACCGGGGCATGGCCGAGCCGGTCCTGGCCGTCGGCGACGGCGCGCTCGGGCTTTGGAAGGCGATCCGTGACGTGTGGCCTACGACCAAGGCGCAGCGCTGCTGGGTGCACAAGACCGCGAACGTGCTCGCGGCCCTGCCCAAGCGGCTGCACGGCCGCGCCAAGGAGCTGCTCCGGCAGGTCTGGGACGCGGCCAACCGTGCCGCAGCGGTCGACGCCGCCGGCACCTTCGCCACGGAGTTCGCCAAGTACCCCAAGGCCACCGCGAAGGTCACCGAGGACCTCGATGTGCTGCTGGCGTTCTACGACTTCCCGGCCGAGCACTGGAAGCACCTGCGGACGACCAACCCGATCGAGTCGACGTTCGCGACGGTACGGCTGCGGCAGCGCGTGACGAAGGGTCCGGGCAGCCGGGCGGCGGGGATCGCGATGGCGTTCAAGCTGATGCTGGCCGCCCAGCAGCGCTGGCGGCGGATCAACGGTCACGAGCTCGTCGCCCTGGTCCGCGCCGGCGCGACCTTCGTCGATGGCGAACTACAAGAACGCACCGACAGCCCCATCGACGAGGAGGTGCTCACCGCCGCCTGATCCCCCGGGTGCGCCGTCCGCCTCACCCACAAGATTTGACAATAGCTCCGCTATCCATCCGCGCCTCCTATACTTCCCTATACTTCAGATAATCCGCGTGTTGAAGTCGACTGCTAGCGCACAGGATGGTTCGCCGGGGCGTGCGTCCCGAAGTTGGACGGGCCAGTCGATCGCCGAGGTGGGTGGACCTCTAGGGGGCAGGCCGAGGACGCGGGTTACGGCAGGCCGCTGACCAGTCGTGACGCCTTTCGCGTAGGGGTTAACGGTGGGCGTCGCCGACGGCCAGGACCTCGGCGACGGCCCGGTGGAACGCCGCCGGGACCGTTGTCGCGGGGAACGTCGAGCAGGGATCGGCCCGCGAGGGCCGCGGCGGGACGGCGGACGACAGCGGGATGACCTCACCGTCGTCTTGGTCTCTGCGGCGGTCAGACCGAGGACATCGGCGATCTGTAGCGCCTTAGCCTCCATCGCGTTGGACCTGCCCTGCCGGCTGGCTGCTTGGGTCTCCCGTGCCGTGGCGTCGCCCGGTGGTGTCCGGCGCGGCCGGTCCGAGCCCCCGCTTGCGGACCCGCCACACCTGCACGGCCGCCGCGTCCACCCCGTCACGGCGGGGCCGTTGCATCAGACGATCGTGCAGGATTAGCGCCGGGCGCCGCGGCCGGACTTCGGCCTGTTGTGGACGCCGGCGGTGGGGCGGGCACCTGCTGCCAGCGGCGTCCGTCCGGTTCAACGTCGGCGAACAGGTCGTCGATGGTTCCGGTCTCCACCCAGTCCTCCTGGAACATGCCCGCGATGGCATGGACGACCGCGTCGACGTCACCCTCGGCGAGGACGGCAGCGGGGGTGCGGCCGTGCAGCCATCCGTTCGGAGTCTCGGCCCAGTCCCATATCGCCCAGTCGTCCATCCCGTAGGCGCGGAGCCGAGCGATGATGTCGACGGCGGCCAGGTTGACCTGGAAGCTGGGGACGTACCTGATGCCGGCGTCGGTGATGGTGGCGATCTGGTCGGCGGGGATGGCGGTGCCGGTGCGGATCAGCTCGACCCGCGCCGCCCACACGAGCCGCGCCACCTCCGCTCGGGCGTCGCCGAGCAGGTTGTCGACCGTGCCTGACTCCCCGCCGTCGTCGGTCACGACGGGACAGCCCGGGCCGCGGCGATGACCGCGACGACGTCGCCGTCGGCAAGCGCAGCTGCGGGGGTCCGGTCATGCAGCATCGGGTTCGGGGCCGTTGCCCACCCCGAGATCCGCAACGGCCCGCCGGGGAACACGTCGGTGACCCGGCGGATGCCGGGCAGCGGCCCGGTGTCGGTCAGCTGCCAGCCGGGAAGCCGCGGGCCCGCCGGCCCGTCGACCATGACGAGGTCGCCGGCGGCGATCATCGCATCGAGGTCGTCGACAGTGATGCCGAGCTGGACGGCGACGGTGTCGACGGGCACCGACCGGTAGTAGAGCTGCCGGTACCAGCCGGCCACGCGACCCCGGTTGCGCTCGATAGCCTGCGCGTACGCCTCCGCATGGGGGTCAGGGGCGTGCCCGGTCATCGGGTCCCGAGCGGTTCGAGGGGGCCGGCGGTCAGCTTGCCCGACCGACCCAACGCTCCGTCCACGGTCCATGTCGTGGGCCTGAGCCCGCTGATCGGTTCGGTCGGGTCGGAGGGTGTCTCGACGACGACCCACTGCGGGCCTTCTTCGGGGGTGTGGTCGGCGGCGAGCATGACGGCATGGCCGCCCCACGGGGCACGGTCGACGCGGTGGCGGTGGTGGTGGCCGTAGAACTGCCAGTCGGCCCGCGCCCGATCAGCGACCGCCCCGATCCGCTGACGCTGCTCGTCGCCGAGCGGAAACGGCTCGGTGTAGCCGAGCGGCACCCATGGCGGGCAGTCGTGGGTGATGAGCACCTCGACGCGGCCACCGTCCGCCTCGACCCGGTCGATGGCCGCGTGCGCGCGGGCGACGTCGTCGTCGGTGATGCGCTCGCCGGGCCACCAGCCGCCACGGTCACCCATCGCCATCCCGGATGGTCCGTAGAAGGGGCCGCGGACCTGCGGCCACGTACCACCGGGCCCGTCAATCGACGCCGCACCGCTGAACCCGAGCCACCAGCGGCCATGCTGCCGCCACGCGTGGCCACGCGGCACCGCCCGCACCGCCGGCCGCAACGCATGCATGCCATCGTCGTCGACCGGGGCGGCGTCGATCTGGTCGTAGTCCTCGTGGTTGCCGGGCACGATGAGAACGTCGACGCCGTGGTTGAGGCACGCCCAGTCGGTCGCGTCCAAGAGGCCCTCGCCGTCGCCTGGCCAGATCCCGAAGTCGCCGACCGACACGACTCGATCCGCGCACACCCGCCGAGCCAGCTCGAGCGCATCCAGGATCGCCGCCCAGGTCCCGTGTGTGTCGCCGATGATCAGCACCCTTCGCGCGGTCATCGCAGACCCACCAGACGCGTCAGCGCCCGCCAGGCCTCGGGTGGGGATCCTGGCGGTTCGTCGATGTGGTCGGCGCACCAGACCGCCTGCGCGAGCGCCCAGCCGGCGTGCGCGTGCGCCTCGAGGATCCGGCGGGCGGCGGTGTGCCAGCCGACGTAGCCGCGGGGCAGCTCGTGCCGGTAGCCGTCGGCCCGGACGATCGCGACGAACCCCTCATGCAGCTCGTGTGGCGCCGCCAGACTCTCCAACACGCGGACCGCCTGCGGGGTCAGGTCCTGACAGACCCTCACCTTGTGGGTGTCCTGCTCGTAGAACCAGCCGGTGGCCCGGTGGGTCTCGTGCCCACGCTGCAGCTCGTGCAGCTTGTCGCGGTACCGCTGCAGGTTGGCGATGAGCGTCCACTCGTCCTCGCGAGTGTCGTCCGCGTCAGGCATCCGATCGGTCCGGATCGTTGGGTTCGGTGACGCCCTGGCCCCACTGAATCCCCGCCGCGCACGCCATCAGCATCTCGGCGTTGACCACAAGCCCCTGGGCTCGCAGGATCCCGTAGGCCCGATCGATCACGGATACGGGGACTCCGCGGGCTGAGGCAAGCGCGGCAGCGTGGACGACGGTGGCGCTGTCCTCAGCGATCAGCACCGTGCGGGCGTCGGCGAGGACGTCGCCCATGTCGACGTGCAGCAGCCAACGGAGGGTGGCGAGTAGCCGGCCGGCATCCTCACTGTCGGCGATCCCGGAGCCGGGGACGACCCACACCGTCCCCGCCCGGTTCAACTCATCGTCACCGGCCGCCTCCCACTCGTCTGCTGGCGCGAGGCTGGTCGAGACGACTCCGACGGGCGTCCGCCAGACCGAATAGGGCTGCTTGTCCGTCCACGCGGCGGCCCATTCGGCGAGCTGCTGACCGACGTCGCCAGGCTCGATCCCCTCAACTCCGAAGCCGGCCAGCACGCCGGCTGCCAGCGACGTGGGGATGGTCCGGAGCCTGTCGCCGCCGCCCACACCGACGGCCCATGCGTCCGCGGCATCCTGCCGGCGCGTGTAGATCGTCGCGCGGATCGTGTCGGTCCCGTCGTCGCTGGTGTCGGTCATCGCGTCAGCATCGCACATTGACGACTGCCAAACCACGTCAAACCACGTCATTGAATGCTAGATCACGTAGCTATCACGGGTTGATTGGGTGTGGGGGAGTAGACGCAGGGACCCCTCACGTCACACGATGACACCGGATTGCAGTCAAATCTGCAGTCAAACCGCGCACCAGGACCGCTCGCTATGATCGACTATGAATCGCGATCAGGATTCTGACCAGGCATTATGTCCAGGATCCACTCCCTGAGCGCCCGGCCGATCTCGTCGGGAGAGTCCTCCTGGACGAAGTGGATGCCGGCGATCGTGACCTCGGTCTGGTTCGGCCAGGTGCGGCAGCGGTCGGCGAAGACCTGGGAGAGGAAGCCGGGCTCGGCGTGCAGGTACAGCTTGGGGACGTCGCTCTCGGCCAGCCACCCGGCGTAGCCGGCGACGATCTCGTGCACGTCCGCCGGCTCGCCGTCGAAGGGGATCTGGCGGGGCCAGGTGAGGGTGGGACGTCGCCCCTCCCCCGCCTCGGCGAAGGGGGCGCGGTAGGCGGCCATCTCCTCGTCGGTCAGGTCGCGGAGGATCGACCCGGGCAGCACCCGCTCGACGAAGACGTTCTTGTCGAGGGCCATCTCCTCCCCCGCCTCGGACCGGAAGCCGCTGAAGACGCGCTGGCCGGCCTCGGGCCAGTCGTCGAAGGACACCGGGCCGCAGATCGCCTCGGTGTAGGCGATGCCCGCCACGGCGTCGCGGTGCCGGTTGGCCCAGTCGAAGCCGAGGGCGCTGCCCCAGTCGTGCACCACGAGCGTGACGTCCTCGGTGACCCCCAGGCGGTCGAGCAGCCCGTCGAGGTACCGCCGGTGCTCGACGAAGGTGTAGCGGTCGGGGCCGGAGCCGGGCAGCTTCGCCGACCGCCCCATCCCGACGAGGTCCGGTGCGATCAGCCGACCGAGGTCGCGGACGTGCGGCATGACGTTGCGCCACAGGTAGCTCGACGTCGGGTTGCCGTGCAGGAACACGATCGGCGCACCCTCCCCGACGTCGATGACGGCCATGTCGACCCCCTCGATGTCGACGGTGCGCGTGGGGTGGGGCATCTCCGGGCTGATCGGCATGGCTCGCTCCTGTCCTCCGCGGTGTGGACGGGACACTAGCCTTGGCGCCATGAGCGACCACGAGCTGCCCCCCGCGCTGCGCGACCTCCTCGGCGTCCCGGCCATGAGCGGGGAGGAGCGGACCGCCGTCCTCGACCTGGTCCGCGTGGTCGCCCACACCACCGAACGGCGCTACGGGCCGCTCGTCGCCTACGGGCTCGGGCTGGCGCTCAGCCGCAGCACGGATCCGGCCGAGCGGGCCACGCACCTCCGCACCGCCATCGAGGCGGTCCAGCGCACCGAGGAGGCGCAGGGGTGACGTCGCGCGGACCCACCGCACGGGTGCGGGTCCGCCGCCACGACGGGGACGACGCGATCGGCGGGCGGGCGACGCTGGCGGTCGAGGAGCCCCTCGAGATCCGCGTCGACGGGCAGGTCGTCGCCACGACGATGCGCACGCCGGGGCATGACTTCGACCTGGCCCTCGGCTTCGCCATCACCGACGGCGGGCTGGACCCGCGCGCGGTGGACGCGATGCGCTACTGCGGGGCCGGTGCGGGGGAGGTGATCGCCAGCGGCGCCGCGGCGGATCTGTCGGGGCCCTACGCGGGGGACTTCAACGTCGTGGACGTCGCCACCCGGGATCGCTCCGGGGCGGCGGTCCACCGGCACCGGGCGACGGCGGTGTCGACGGCCTGCGGGATCTGCGGCGCGGACGTGATCGCGGACCTGACGGCGCGCGCCGGGTCGGTGGCGGACGTGGGGCTCCCGATCACCCCCGAGGTCGTCGCGGCCATCGCCCCGGCGGTCCGGGCGGCGCAGGCGGGCTTCGAGGCCACCGGTGCGACCCACGCCGCGGCGGCGGTGGCCGCGGACGGCACGATCGAGGTCGTCCGCGAGGACGTCGGCCGCCACAACGCGGTGGACAAGGTGATCGGGGCGCTGGCCGCCGAGCGCCGGCTGCCGGCGCACCGCTCGGTGCTCTTCACCTCGGGCCGGGTGGCCTTCGAGATCGTCGCGAAGGCCCTCGTCGCCGGGTTCCCCGCGCTCGTGGCCGTATCGGCCCCGACCTCACTCGCCGTCGAGGTCGCCGACCGGGCCGGGTTGACCCTGATCGGGTTCGCGCGCGACGACGCCTTCACCGTCTACAGCCGGTCCGACCGGGTGGTCGAGCCACCGAGCGCCTGACCATCCGCCGGGACGCGGGACGTCCACGGCGGGGCGGGGCGTCCACCACGGGGCAGGACGTCCAGGCAGGGGCGGGACGTCCACGCAGGGGGTCTGACACGTGAATCGTCCCGCTCGACGAGCGCCAGCGAGGAGCGCGGGCCGATTCAGGTCGTCGAACCGGAGTGTGCGGCGCCAGCCGCACATGGAAGGCTGTCGGGTTTGTGCCGGCACGCGCGACGAAGGAGACAGACCTGTCCCGGTTGAGCGCGCTCACGCCGGAGGTCCGTCATGTTCGTTCCGGTTGCCGCGACGAAGGCGACAGACCACGTCGGCGCCAGCACCGGCCACGTCGGTGCACGACCACGTCGGGGCCAGCACCGGCCACGTCGGCGCCAGCACCAGCCACGTCGGTGCCAGCACCGGCCACGCCGGCCGTTCCCTGTCACTCCCCCGAACGGCGCTACGCCCGTCCGCGGGCCGCGAGGAGCGGCACGAGCATCTCCGCGCTGGTCAGGCTGCCGTGACGCGACGCCATGTCGTCCTCGCGGGGTGTGGCGGGGTCGGAGAACCCGATGTCGGCGAACGGCGCCAGCACGACGTCGCCGATCCGCCGTCGGTGGTGCGCGGGCCCGCCCGGTCCCAGCCAGCCGTCGTCGAACAGCTCCTCGCGGCTGAACACCCACGCCCGGTCGGCGTAGGCCTCCCGGCACGCCTCGAGCAGCGCCGCCTGCGCGTTCGTCCGGGCCCACAGCGATCGGAACCGGCTCTCCCCGGCGGAACGGCGCACGAGGTGCCCGACCGCCTCGGTCGAGATGATCCCCTCCGGCCCGACCGCGACGTGGCCGTGGTCGGCGGTGACCAGCAGGGCACCGTCGGCGGGGATCAGGTCGAGCAGCTCGGCGACCAGGCGGTCGGTGTCGGCCAGCTCGGCGGTGAACGCGTCCCCGCTGAGCCCGTGCGCGTGGGCGACCTTGTCGACGCCGTCGTAGTAGGCGTAGACGACCCGGGACCCCTCGGCCAGCGCGGCCGCGACGTGGGTCCGCATCACCGCCGGGGTCTGCCACCCGCGCAGCTGCCCGCCCGCGAGGTGCGCGTCGGTGAAGCCGGTCCCCTCGAACTCCGCGCGGACCACCGTCGGCACCGGGCGGCCCCCGAAGGCGTGCACCGGCTGGAGGTCCGCGGCCGGCGGACCCTTCGACCCGCGGTCCATGCGCCAGCGCAGCACGTTGAGCACGCCCTGGTCGACGCCGATCCGGTAGCCGAGGAGCCCGTGCTCGGCCGGCGTCAAGCCGGTCGTGATGGACGTCAACCCCGTCGAGGTCGTCGACGGCACCGCGCAGGTGATCGCCGTCCCCTCCATCGCGCCGAGCGTGGGCAGGTGCGCCGCGTTGTGCTCGAGCAGCTCCCAGCCGAGCCCGTCGAGGACCAGCACGACGACCCGCATCGCCCCGGCGGCGGCGGCGGGCAGCCACCCCGGCGGCGTCGGTGACCGGACCGCGGCCATCACGCCGCCGATCCAGGCGCCGTCGTAGTCGGGCTTGATCGGCTCGGGTGGGCTCGGCACCCGGCAAGCCTAGAGGGCCGCCGCACCGGGCCGGTCCGAGGTCGCCCCACCCGGCCGTAGACTCCGCCCCTCTGATGCACCCCGACCGCGCGCTGCTGCGGCGCCACGTCCTGCCATCCGCCATCGCGGCCGCGTTCGCGCTGCCGATCGCGCTGCTGGTCCTCGGTAGCCTGCGGGCCGCCGGCGCCCCGCCGCCGGCGGGCCTCGAGCTGGTCCCGCGGGGCGCGTCGCTGGACGCCTACGGCCGGCTCGCGGACCTGCTGCCCCTCGGCACGTACCTGCGCAACTCGGTGGTCGTGGTCGTCCTCGCGGTCCCGCTGACCGTCGTCGTCGCCGCGCTGGCGGGGTTCGGGATCCGCCTCCTGGAGGGCCGGGCCAAGGTGGTGGCGGTCGCCGCGAGCGTGGTGGTGATGCTGGTGCCCACCTCGGCGCTGTGGGCGACCCGGTTCGAGGTCTACGCCTCCGCCGGGCTGATCGGCTCGCTGCTGCCGCTGGTCGCGCCGGCGCTGATGGGCACCACACCCCTGCTGGTCCTGATCTACGCGTGGGCGTTCGGCGCGGTCGACGACGCCCAGCTGCACGCCGCTCGGCTCGAGGGGGCGTCCACCCTGGCGACGTGGTCGCGCATCGCCCTTCCGCAGGTGCGCACCGCGACGCTGGCGGTGTCGGTCCTGGCCTTCACCGCGCACTGGGGCAACTTCATCGACGCCCTGCTGTACATCCGCGGGCAGGAGAACTTCACCCTCCCCCTGGGGTTGAACACACTGAAGGTGCTGCGACCCACCGAGTTCCCGCTGCTCCTCGCCGGGGCCGTGGTGTTCACCCTCCCGAGCATCGGCGTGTTCCTCGCCGCCCACCGCATCTTCACCGACGACCCCGCGGCGGCGCTGCGGGGCCGGACCTCGACGACCTCGGTGCGGACGCCGTGACCGGACGTCCCGGCGTGCGTCGACCGACCGCCGCCCGCCGACGCGCGGCCGCGATCCTGGCCATCGCCCTGACCACGGCGCTGCTCGCCGCGGCGTGCGGCAGCGCGACCAGCCCGGAGGAGGAGGGGGGCGGCCGGACCGCGATCGAGCTCACCCTGTTCGGCGGGCCCGCGGAGATCGCGGGTTACACCCGCATGGTCGAGGACTTCGAGGCGGCCAACCCCGACGTCGACGTGGTGCTGACGCCGGTCGCGAGCCAGGACGACCTGCTCGCCAACCTCACCACGTCCTTCGCCGGCGGCCGTCCACCCGACGTGTTCCTGGTCAACTACCTGAAGTACGGCCAGTTCGCCGCCCAGGGGGTGCTCGTGGACGTCCAGGACCTGGTCGACGCGGGCAGCTCGATCGACCTCGACGACCTCGCCGACCCGCCTCTCGACGCCTTCCGCTTCGACGGGGAGCGGCTGACCTGCATGCCCCAGAACATCTCCTCCCTGGTCGTCTACACCAACCTCGACGCCTTCGACGCGGCGGGGGTCGCCCACCCCACCGCGGGCTGGACGTGGACCGACCTCCTCGATGCAGCCACGGCCATGACCGACCCCGACGAGGGCCGCTACGGCGTCGGCGTCGAGCCGTCGCTCCAGCGCCTCGCGCCCTTCGTCTGGTCGGCCGGCGGGGAGCTCGTGGACGACCCGTCGCAGCCCACCACCCTCCGCCTGGGTGACCCGGCGGTGGCGCGGGGCCTCGACTTCCTCCTCGACCTCCAGCTCGTCCACGGCGTCGCCCCACCCGATGCCGAGGAGCAGTCGCAGGGCGCCGAGGAGCGCTTCGTCGCCGGGCGCCTCGGCATGTACCTGGACAGCCGGCGGGTGGTGCCGACGCTGCGGGAGGGCATCACGGACTTCACCTGGGACGTCGCCCCGCTGCCCGTCGCGCCGGGCGGGCAGCCCGCGACGATCCTCCACGGCGACGCGTACTGCCTGACGCGCGACGGGGACCCGGAGACCGCGTGGCGCCTGGTCGAGCACGCGATGTCCGTCGAGGGGCAGGAGGTGCTGGCCGAGAGCGGTCGCACCGTCCCCTCCCGGCTCGACGTCGCGCGGTCGCCGGCGTTCCTCGAGCCGGACGACCCGCCGGCGAGCGCCGAGGTGTTCCTCGACGTCATCCCGACGATCCGGTCGCTGCCGCACACCGCCACCTGGTCCCAGGCGCAGGGCGAGGTCGACGACGTCTTCGCCGACACCTTCTACGGCCGGATCGGGCGGGCCGACGGGATCGCGGCGATGATCGCGGCGGCCGAGGCCGTGTTCGGCGGGTGAGCGATCCGGCGCGCCTCGAGTGGCAGGGCGTCCGCCGCGTCCACGGCGGCCGGCGCGGGCGCCCGGACGTGGTCGCCCTGGACGGCCTGGACCTGGTGGCCGAGCCGGGTGAGCTCCTCGTGCTGGTGGGTCCGTCGGGGTCGGGCAAGTCGACCGCGCTGCGGGCCGTCGCCGGCGTCGAGCCGATCGACGCCGGCTGCATCTCCATCGGCGGGCGGGACGTGACCCGGCTCCCACCCCACGAGCGGGACGTGGCGCTGGTCTTCCAGGACCTGGCGCTGTTCCCGCACCTGAGCGTGGCCGACAACATCCTGTTCGGGCCGGCGCTGCGCGCGATGCCGCCCGCCGAGCAGCGCCGCCGCCTCGACGAGGTCACCGAGCAGCTCGAGCTGTCCGCGGTGCTCGACCGGCGGCCCGCGGAGCTGTCGGGCGGGCAGCGCCAACGGGTCGCCCTCGCCCGGGCGATGGTCCGCGAACCGGCCGCGTTCCTGCTCGACGAGCCACTGTCCAGCCTGGACGCCCGACTGCGGCTCGACGCTCGCGCCGAGGTGATCGCGCTCCAGCGACGGCTGGGGGCGACCACGGTCTTCGTGACCCACGACCAGGCCGAGGCCATGACGATGGGCGATCGGATCGCGGTGCTCCGCGACGGCCGCCTCGAGCAGGTCGGCACCCCGCGGGAGGTCTACGACCGGCCGACCACGACGTTCGTCGCCACCTTCGTCGGCGCCCCGCCGATGGCGCTGGTCGACGGCGGCGGGCCGCTGCACCCCGTCGGGCCCGGACGGCTCGTCGGCCTGCGGGCCGAGGACCTCGTCCTCGCGAGCCCGGGGGGAGGGGTGGAGGGGCACGTCGTCGCCCGCGAGGACCACGGCAGCGAGGTGGTCCTGCACGTCGAGACGCCGGTCGGCCGCCTCGGGGTCAGGCGCCCGCCGGCGGATCGCACACCGGTCGGCGACGCCGCCGTCGTGGCCCTCCGGGAGGGCGCGCGGCCCCACGTGTTCGACGCGGCCACCGGGGTGCGCGTGGCGGGACCCGGGTGAGCGGGCGCGGCCGGCGGACCTGGGGGCTGCTCGCGCCGTACGGGCTCGGGGTCCTGGTGCTCGTCGTCGTGCCGGCGCTGCTCACCGGCTGGTACGCCTTCACCGACGCGACCGGGCTCAACTCCCCCTCGCCGAACGGCCTGACCAACCTGCGACGGATGCTCCGGGACCCGTTCCTGCCCGCCGCCGTCCGGGCGTCGGTGATCCACGTCGGGCTGGCGGTGCCGCTGCGGCTGCTCGCGGCGACGGCGCTCGGGTTGCTGCTGGCCGAGCCACGTCCCGGCGGCCGCTGGTACCGCGTCGCCGTCTACACCCCGACGGTGGTGCCCGACATCGCCCTCGCCCTGCTCGCGCTGTGGGCCTTCAACCCCCTCCACGGGCCGGTGAACCAGGTCCTCGGGGCCGTCGGGCTGGGCCAGCCGGTCTGGTTGTCCACGCCCTGGGGAGCCCGGTGGGCGGTCGTGCTGATGCTGCTGCTGCCGATCGGCGAGGCGTTCCTGGTGGTGCTGGCAGCCCGTCGGCAGATCCCGGCGTCGTTGTACGAGGCCGCGGCGCTCGAGGGGTTGGGGCCGGCCGCCCGGCTCCGCCGGGTCACGCTGCCGCTGCTCGCGCCGCTGCTGGTGCTGCTCGCGATCCGCGACGTGATCCTGACCCTCCAGGTGAACTTCGTGCCGACCTACCTGCTGACCGACGGTCGTCCGCAGAACGCGACGCTGTACCTGCCGATCTACATCTACGACCACGCCTTCGAGTTCTCCGGCTTCGGCTACGCCGCGATGCTGACCCTCGCGATGGGTCTCGGATCAGCCGTCCTGATCGGCCTGGTGGTGGTCCTCGCCCGCCGGTGGGGGTTGCTGGACGCCCTCCGCAGCCGGTGACCCCGACACGCCGGTCGCGTGGTCGCGGCGGCCTGGCTCGCGCGTCGCCCGGATGAGG